>WOYR01000135.1 GCA_011620705.1 Microbacteriaceae bacterium
ATATAACAACCGTGCTCGAAAGAGCCAGTTAGCGCGACCACTATCTTCCTGGCAACCGGAAACCGCAGCTCACAACCGAGGCGTCATCTGAGGTCCATACCATGACTCGAAGCAAGGGATCTATCGGTGCCACCGACTTGATGGCGGAGCTTCAGAACGATCCGGAGTATCAGCGGAAGATGCAAGCAGCGGAAGCTGAACGGCAGATCAGAGCTCAGCAACTCAGCCTGGCCGAGCAGCCCATCGTGGCCGACCTGCGCGAGGCGGCAGTAAAGGTCGATTCGGTCTGGGATCTGGGCAACACCGCCAAGCCCTACCCGGCGGCTCTTCCCGTGCTCATGGAGCACATGGAGCGCGGCGGCTATCCCGATCGTGTCATGGAGAGCCTTGGGACACTGCTCGCCGTGAAGCCGTCGGTGGTTTTCTGGGATCGGCTCAAAGCTCTCTACCTAGCTCCTCGAGGTGCCGGCGAAGAGAACGGTGCTGCAGAGGCATTGGCGGCCTGCGCGACCGCAGCACAGCTGGACGATCTGATCGGCTTCTTGTCTCTTTCGGAGCGTGGCCAGTCTCGCATCTACTTCATTCGCCCGATCCTCAAGGTTGGCGGCAAGAGAGGCCGCGAGATCGTCCAGTCGCTCAAATCCGACCCCACGTTCGGCAAGGAAGCCCGTGCGCTGCTGAAGTCGTGACTAAACCTCAATCCACCGACCCGGCCGGGGTGTGCGTCTGATTTCGATTTGAGTGGTGCGCCTCGTTTTGGGCGTGGCTGAGTGCCGGGCCTGTCTGCCCGGGTGTTCCACTGGTGGTCCTGGTTGCGCCTGCGTCGGCTGGATGGTCAGATCGTCGGGGCCGGCGGGGGTGATCCGCCGACGTGATCGAATAGTGCGGTCCAGGCGGTTTCCCATGGCCACTGGTCGGGTAGGTGCAGGGTGATGCGTCGTGCGGAGGAGGCGATCCTGGCCGGGATGGTGACGAGTTTCCGCCGGATCGTGGCGGTGGTGGCCTTGGCCAGGCCGGTGCCGGTGATGGTTGCGCTCGCTCGGGTGAGGTTGAAGGCGATCACGGCCAGGACGAGCCAGGTGGCGTTCGCGGTGAACACTCCGGAGGGCAGGTGCGCCAGGGCGCTGTGCTTCAGGTCGGCGTTGACCTGCTCGATGACCGCGTGCTGGCGGTGGGTCTTGTCCGCCTCGACGGTGCCCAGGGTGCTGGTGGTGAAGAACGCGTGGAAGCGGTGCGTGTCGAACAGGGTCGGCTGATCCAGGTCCTTCTTGTTCAACTCCGGGATGCGCCGAACGACCAGGCGCCCGGTGATGTGTTCGCTGTTCTTTCTCGAGCCGAACGCGGTGAAGGGGGCCTCGGCGACTTCGGCGGTGGAGATCCACCGTTTCGTGTCCTGGTCGTAGATCGCGTTCGTGTACTGGATGGGCTCCCACGCGTCGTCGCTGATCGTGGCGATCGCCCGCTTGACCGCCGGGTCCATCCGCGCGGTGACGGACACGGCAGCCCCGGCGGTGATCGCCGCGTTGAGGGACGCGAACCCGTAGTAGGCCGAGTCCGCACGGAACATCACCCGGGCGTGCTTGAACCCGTTCAAACGTTTCAGGGTGGCCAGGCTGTCACGGATCAGCCGGGCGGCTCCGCGCGGGGAACCACACGCACCGCGCCGCAACCTCTGACCGATGATCACCGGGGCGGACGTCTTCGTTGTCACGGCGCCCAGCAGGGCGTTGATCCCCCGCACCCCGGAATAGCCGTATCCGGAACCCTGCTTCTGATGCCCGTGCACCTGGATGATCGTGTCGTCCACGTCCAAGAACACGTAGTCCTCACCGCCGGGCGCCAGCAGCGGTGCTTCCCCGGCAAGACCCTGAAGGAAGCGGGAAGCGACCGCGTCGAGTTGGCGGACGTGACCGAACGTGAACGCCCGCAGGAACGAACCCAATGTGGAAGGTGCGTAGCAGGCGGTGAAGAGTTTGCGCATGCCACCATGCCGCAGTACTCCCATGTCATCGATCGAGTCCGCCCCAGCGACCATGCCGGCCACCAGCGAGGACACCTTCAACCCGGCGTTGGCGCCCCTATCGCCCGGCACGCTCAACCACTTCTGCGCCAACACGCGAAGGCCGGCCCTCTCGGCCAATTCCATGATCGGGACCAGACCCGCACGCGAGATCAGATTCGGGTCATCGAATGAGACGGAAACCCTCTTGCCGGCATGAGAAACTTGCATCTACGAGATGCCCTCCCCGATCGGTCGAATAGTCCTCTGGACAAGAACTATTTTCCCTGATCAGAAGGGCATTCTCGGCTTAACGCGCCGCCACCGGCTCAAACCGGATCGGTGGATCCAGGTTTAGTGACCGCTGGAAATACCCCACCGTGGAATTGGCTGGCGCGGCACTTCTTCATGGGCTGGTACACAATCATCCGTTCCATAACGGGAACAAGCGGACAGCGCTGGTCAGCCTTCTCGTCTTCTTGGACCGCAACGGGAGGGTGATGCAGCAAAGCCCGGATGATCTCTTCAGGTGGATGGTTCGGGTCGCAGCGCACGAGCTGCTGGACGCTTCGAGAACCTATGTCGCCCCCGCCGACCATGAGGTTTTGGCGATAAGCAACTGGATAGCCGCTGCCACGCGACAGGTCCGCAAGGATGAGCGAGCAGTGCCCTGGCGAGTCATGCGCAAGATTCTTCGAGACTACGGATGCTCCGTCAACGAAGGTAAAGGCGAAAAGGTTCGGATAGAACGGACCATACGTGTGAAGTCAACGCGTGGGATATTCAAGACAACGAAGAACGAGACCCTGGTCTCATTCCATATCAACACCGGGGATGCGCGGGAGGTGCCAAAGACGCAGATCAAGAAGATCCGTCAGGACCTTCATCTCGATGAGGAGCATGGCGTGGATTCCGAGATGTTCTACGTCGAGCAGCGGCGACCCGACGAGTTCATTCTGGAGTACTCCAAGATCCTCCAGCGTCTGGCGAAGGTGTGAGCTGTTGTACCTCAGTGCTGGGGTCTTCTGTTGCCTTCAGGGGCGTTCTCACCCGCCCCGGGCTCGCCGGACTGGCGGGTGTTTTCTTTCCCGCGGGCCGGATATCAGTTCGGGGAACCGTCAGCAGCCGCGCCTCCCAGGAGACTCAGGAGTGCCACAGTAGTCTGAGACTGTGGCGGCTACCGGGGATGACGTTCTGCAGCGTTACCTGACGAATCCACCGGTCATCGAGGCCGTGGCGGGTATCGAGTTCCGCGCACGCCCGATGGACGTCGTTGCGCTGGTTCGGGAGACGTCCAAGTGGTCAGCCGATTACCCGGTCGTGTCATCCCAGCCACCGCTGCCGCCGTCTCGTCCG
This sequence comes from Microbacteriaceae bacterium, assembly GCA_011620705.1. Taxonomy (GTDB): domain Bacteria; phylum Actinomycetota; class Actinomycetes; order Actinomycetales; family Microbacteriaceae; genus Lysinimonas. The sequence continues at coordinate 3,356 of WOYR01000135.1, forward strand.
GTCGGTCAGCCGGGACCGGAGCTTCAGTTCATGCAAGGCGCTGGGCCGTCCCGCCTTTGGGCGGTCTCGGAGGACGGGTCCTGGCTCGTCCAGTCACAAGAGGACCGAGTGCTGGTCAACTGGCGGAAAGTTGCCGAGGGTGCCAAGTACGCCGGTTTCGACGCCATGCGTGAGCGGCTCATCAAACTTCACAAGCTCCTTGATCGTCCGCAAGGTGTCCAGCTTTCGCCTCGGGTCGCGGAGTTCAGCTACGTGAACCAGATCGAGGCCGACGTGCGAGACCTCCACGAGACCTACGCGATCTTCCAGAAGCCCGAGCGGAAGCTCCCCGGAGACCTGGTGGCGGAACGCTACGAGGCTGTGACTCGGCTTCAGCACGAGCATGGACTCGGCCAGGTCACGCTGACCATTGAGCCCGCACCGGGTACGCCGCCGACAACAATGCTGAACGTCAGCGCGAAGTTCTTCGCGGGCAAGCCGCTTGAGGAGAGCGACTTCACCGCCCTTGTCGATGCCGCGCACGACGCCTCGAAGGAGGCGTTCTTCGCTGTAGTCTCGGATGCCACGATGAGCCGTTGGGAGGGAACCCCATGACGCCAAGCCTCACGCTCGATCGGGAGCAGGAGCAGGCTGAGACCTCAGATTTCAACGAGGTTCGGCCCACTGCGCTCACGTTCGACGAGCCCACGACGACGTATCGGACGCGGCGTGCGTTGCTCACCTTCGCCATGGCGCGTCTTCGTGAACTGGCGGATCGCCAGAAGGCGACGTATCGGGAGCCCTACGCTGTCGTGCTGCGCCTGATCGACGCTCTCATCGGCGTGGGGTCGGCCACGCCTCAGATCGCCGACAACGGCGAAGGGGGCATCGAGGTGTTGTGGCTGGTCAACGGGCAGTCGCTGACGATCGACTACGAGGACGAGTTCGAGATTCTCGTCACTGCGGTCGACGCTGCGGGGAATCGGCGCTTCGCGCACACGCTGACGGCGTACTGGACTCGGTCAGACGCCGCCGTGATCGAGGCCAAGAACTTCCTCGCGGAGATTTCGTCCAGTGTCGCTCACGCGATTCCGTTGAGCTGAGCGTTAGCCGCAAGCATGACCTCCAGCGCCACGCTGTCGCTTGCCGACGACGAGGAGTTGGCGCGTCGGTTCAACCCGGAGGATCCGAGTCACGCCGAGAATCTCGCCCATGACGAGGGCACAGGCGCGCTTCGCCTCCGAGGCGGGGCGCTTCGGTTCGATGACGACGGGCTGTCCGTCTATCGGGTTCGCGAACTCGAAGGGCTGGCACTCAACGTGCACGCCATCCTGACCCCGCGGCATCCCGGGC
>WOYR01000208.1 GCA_011620705.1 Microbacteriaceae bacterium
ACGAGTACCGCGAGTACATCGAGAAGGATGCCGCGCTGGAGCGCCGCTTCCAGCAGGTCTACGTCGGCGAGCCGAGCGTGGAGGACACGGTGGCGATCCTGCGCGGACTCAAGGAGCGCTACGAGGCCCACCACAAGGTGACGATCGCGGACAGCGCGCTGGTGGCTGCGGCATCCCTCAGCAATCGATACATCACGGCCCGCCAGCTGCCCGACAAGGCGATCGACCTGATCGACGAGGCGGCATCCCGGCTCAAGATGGAGATCGACAGCTCGCCGGTCGAGATCGACGAACTGAAGCGCGCCGTCGACCGGCTGCGGATCGAGGAGCTCGCGCTCAAGAAGGAGAAGGACCAGGCGTCGAAGGATCGACTGGAGAAGCTCCGAGCCGACATGCACGTCAAAGAGGCGCAGCTCGACGAGTTGCAGACCCGCTGGCAGGCCGAGAAGGCGGGCCTGCACTCCGTCGGCGATCTGAAGAGCAAGCTCAACGACGCCCGGATCGACCTCGACCGGGCGATGCGGGAGCAGCGCTATCAGGATGCCAGCAAGCTCAACTACGAGGTGATCCCCGGGATCGAGAAGCAGCTCGCCGCCGCCGAGGCGGTGGAGCAGCAGGGTCCGCGCATGGTCAACGACCAGGTGACGGACGAGGACATCGCGGCCGTGGTCGCGGCGTGGACCGGCATCCCGGTCGCGAAGCTCCGCCAGGGCGAGACCGAGAAGCTGCTGCACCTCGAGAGCGAGATCGGCAAGCGCCTCATCGGCCAGAAGGATGCGGTGCGCGCCGTCAGCGAGGCGGTCCGGCGCACGCGGGCCGGCATCTCCGACCCCGACCGCCCCACTGGTTCGTTCCTGTTCCTCGGCCCGACCGGCGTCGGCAAGACCGAGCTCGCGAAGGCGCTCGCCTCCTACCTGTTCGACGACGAGAAGGCGCTGGTGCGCATCGACATGAGCGAGTACGGCGAGAAGTTCTCCGTCTCGCGCCTGGTCGGAGCCCCTCCCGGCTACGTCGGCTATGAGCAGGGCGGCCAGCTGACCGAGGCCGTGCGGCGCAGGCCGTACTCGGTGATCCTGCTCGACGAGGTCGAGAAGGCGCACCCCGAGGTCTTCGACGTGCTGCTGCAGGTGCTCGACGACGGCCGGCTGACCGATGGGCAGGGGCGAACGGTCGACTTCCGGAACACCATCCTGATCCTCACCAGCAACCTCGGCAGCCATTTCCTGGTCGACCAGAGCCTCGACTGGGAGCAGAAGACCCAGGCCGTCAACGAGCTGGTCCGCCAGGCCTTCAAGCCGGAGTTCGTGAACCGTCTCGACGACATCGTGATCTTCTCACCGCTCAGTAAGGAGGACCTCGGACAGATCGTGTCGCTGTACATCGACCGCCTCGAGAAGCGTCTGGGCGAGCGCCGACTGCAGCTCGCCGTCAGCCCGGATGCCCGGGCTTGGCTGGCCGAGCGCGGCTACGACCCGATCTACGGCGCGCGTCCGCTGCGGCGCCTCATGCAGCACGAGATCGACGACAAGCTGGCGCGCGCGCTGCTGGCCGGCGAGGTGCGCGACGGCGACACCGTGATGGTGGATCTCAAGGACGACGAATTGACGGTCGCGCGGTTCGGGGCCCCTGAATTGACCGCGCCGGCAGCGCCAGGCGCTCCAGAGAATGAGACAGCCTAGGCACGGGACTGGCGGGCGAGCGCGCATGTAGCGCGAGTCGAGGCTGCTGATGCCAACGCGTATGACGCCGCATATGTAGCGCTCGCCGCCGCGCACTCTCGCGCAGAACCGTTCCGCCTACGCGGCGCCGACGGCCTTCACGTCATCGCGGGCCAGCAGCGCTTCCTTGACGTTCTTGCGCAGCACCTTGCCGATGATCGACTTCGGGAGCTCGTCGACGAAGTAGACGTGCTTGGGCACCTTGTATCCGGCGAGATTCTCGCGTGCGTGGGCGCGCAGTGCCACCGGGTCCACCGTCACGCCGGGCTCGGCGACGACCGCCGCGACCACGTGCTCGCCGTCGCGGGCGTTCGGGATGCCGACGATCGCGATATCGGCGACTCCCGGGAACCCGCGCAGCGCGTCCTCGACCTCGGTGGGCGACACGTTGAAGCCGTCGGTGATGATGAGTTCCTTCATCCGGTCGACGATCTTGATGAATCCCTCGTCGTCCATGGTGGCGATGTCACCGGTGCGGAGCCAGCCGTCGAAGAAGACCTGTGCCGTGGCCTCCGGATTCCTCCAGTACCCGCTCATCACCTGCGGGCCCTTCGCGAGCAGCTCGCCAGGGTCGCCGGTCTTCACGGTCGTGCCCGGGTCCTCCGGGTCCACGATCTTGATGTCGGTGCCAGGAAGCGGCAGCCCGATGGTGCCCTGCTTGCGGCTGTCGGCGACCGGATTCGCGGTCAGCACGGGGCTGCACTCGCTGAGGCCGTAACCTTCGACCAGGAATCCCTTGGTCAGCTTCTCCCAGGGTGTGATCAGCGACTGCGAGAGCGGCATCGCCCCTGAGATGGCGATCTCGATCCCCTCCAGTGAGACGCCTTTGTGCTGGGCGGTCTTCATGAGCCGCTCGTAGATCGGTGGAACGGCCGGCAGGAAGGTCGGCGGCCGCTTCTTGATCACCGGCAGCACGAGGTCGGGGTCGAAGCGCGGGAAGAGCACCAGCCGCGAGCCCATGCTCATCGCGAAGGTGAGGCAGAGGGTCAGCCCGTAGGCGTGGAACAGCGGGAGTATCGCGTAGACGGTTGCGGTCCCGCGCTCGATCTTCGGAACCCATGCGCGGGCCTGCGCGGCGTTCACGCCGAGGTTCAGGTGGGTGAGGGTCGCCCCCTTGGGGCTGCCGGTGGTTCCGGTGGTGTACTGGATGACCGCGATGTCCGCCGCCGTCGGCCCGACCACCGAGGGCTTGATGCCGGGGCCGGCGAGCAGCTCCTCCCACGGAGTGGTGCCGGAGACCTTCATGGTGAGCTCGCCGCGCTGCGCGCGCGCGGCCGGGACCGGCATCCGCAGCAGGAAGCGCAGCCGGGCGGGCATGGCGCGGGTCATGTCGACCGAGACGATGTGGTCGAGTTTCACGTCATCCGGGAACTCCTGGAGGGTCGGGACCACCTTGTCCCAGGCGATCGCGAAAGCGGCGCCGTGCTGCTCGAACTGATGACGGATCTCGCGCGGCGTGTAGAGGGGGTTGTGCTCGATCACGATCCCGCCGAGTCGCAGGATCGCATAGAAGGCGACGACGTGCTGCGGGCAGTTGGGCATGATCAGGGCGATCGGGTCCCCTTTGCGCACCCCCAGCTTGCGCAAGCCCTCGGCCGCTCGGTCGATCTGCTCGCCGAGCTCGGCGTAGCTGGTCTCGCGGCCGAAGAACTCCAGCGCGACGTGATCGCCGAACTCGGTCACCGAGGACTGGATGAGATCGGCGAGCGACCCTGTTGGCAGCTCGATGTCGTCGGGTACGCCTTCGGCGTAGGACTTGATCCAGGGACGCGGTGCGGCGGCTTCGGTCACAGGGTCATCCTAGGCGCGTCGACGCCGCGGGAGAATGCTGGGCTCCACGGCGCAGGGGCGTCAGCGGGCGAGTTCCTCGCGGATGACGCTCACGAACGCGTCCACGTCGGCCTCGCTGGTGTCGAAGGAGCACATCCAGCGCACCTGGCCGAGCGCGCGGTCCCAGTCGTAGAAGCGCACGCGCTCCCGGATGCGGTCGGCCGCGTCGTTCGGCAGGATCCCGAACACCGCGTTGGCCTGGGTCGGCTGCGAGAATGACAGCCCGTTGATCGAGCCGTCCGCGATGCCGTCCTCGAGCGCGGAGCGCAGCCGGGCGGCCATCGCGTTGGCGCGGCCCGCCGAGCGCAGACCGAGACCGCCCTCGAACAGGGCGAGCAGTTGCGCGCTCATGAAGCGCATCTTGGAGGCCAGCTGCATGCTCGTCTTGCGCAGGAAGACCAGGCCGTCCACCCGATCCGGATCGATCGCCACGACCGCCTCGGCGCCGAGCAGCCCGTTCTTGGTGCCGCCGAAGCTCAGGATGTCGACACCCGCATCGGCCGTGAAGGTGCGGAACGGCATGCCGAGGGCCGCGGCGGCGTTCCAGATGCGGGCGCCGTCCATATGGAGCGCCATGCCGTGCTCGTGCGCCCACTCGGCGATCGCGCGCACCTCGTCGGCGGTGTACAGCGTGCCCAGCTCGGTGGTCTGCGTGATGCTCACCGCAAGGGGCTGCGCCCTGTGCTCATCGCCCCAGCCCCAGGCCTCGCTCGCGATCAGCTCGGGGGTCAGCTTGCCGTCGGGCGTCGGCACCGTGTACAGCTTCAGGCCGGTCATCTTCTCGGGGGCGCCGCCCTCATCCGTGTGGATGTGCGCGGTGCTGGTCGCGACCACCGCCCCCCACCGGGGCACCAGGCTGGTGAGCGCGACGACGTTGGCGCCGGTGCCGTTGAACACCGGGAACACCTCCGCCCTCGGGCCGAACTCCTGGCGCATCACCTCGTGCAGGCGCTCGGTGTAGACGTCCTCGCCGTAGCTGATCTGGTGGCCGCCGTTGGCTTCCGCGATCGCGGTCAGCACCTCCGGGTGCACCCCGGCGTAGTTGTCGGAGGCGAAGCCGCGGGAGTCGTGGTCGTGCAGGGAGGTCACGGGTCCAGTCTTCCAGACGC
>WOYR01000009.1 GCA_011620705.1 Microbacteriaceae bacterium
CGCGAACCGAACGGTCCGGCGAGCGCCGGTGAAAGATGCGAGATCAAGGAGATCATGCGCAAACCGCTTGGTCCCACCCGCGTCCCGGCGTCCCGAACGGCGGATTTCCTTGATTTGGACTTCGCCGATTGGTGCGGGTCGGCGCGAGCTCTACTGCAGCGGCAGGGAATGCTCCCACACGCCGAGCAGGGTGCGGATGCCGGTCACCAGCGCGAGCGGCTGGTCGAGCATCACGTGGTGGCCGGCTTTCGGGATCTCGATCACCGGTGCGACCCGGCCGAGGCCGTCGTAGATGATGCGCTCCATGGCCGGGTCGATCATCCCGTTCTCCGCCCGGAAGAAGGCGACCCAGCAGGCGAGGCGGGTGAGCACTTCGTCGGTGATCACCGGTGGTCGGCTGAACACCAATGGATCGAACTTCCACACCCAGCCCGGCTCGCCCTCGTCGCTCTCGCGCACCGAGTTGAGCGCGATGTACTCCTCCACGTAGCTGAGGATCGGCTGCGGGGGGACCGGCCGGAAGTGCGCCATGGCATCCTCGCGGGTCGGGTAGCGGCGCTTGGGGCCGAACGCGAGCTTGTCCCGGGCGGCGATCTGCTCCGGTGGCGCCTGGCTGACCGGAGTGTCGATGATGATGACGCCGTTGAGACGGTCTCCCGCCAGCGCGGCCGCGCGCAGAGTGACCATCCCGCCCAGGCTGTGGCCCACGATGGTCGGGGGCGAGTCGAACCCATCGGCTGCCGCGAGCACCTCCTCGGCCCAGAGGTCGAGGCCGTACGAGGGGCGGTAGTCGCTGTCGCCGTGCCCCGAGAGGTCGAGCGCCACCACGCGGTGTTGCGCCGCCAGTAGCGGGGCGATGTGATCCCACCACCGCGCGTGCGCAGCACCCCCGTGCACCAGGACGATGCCCTCGCCCCCGGGGGCACCCCAACTGCGGGTCGCGATCCGCGCGCCGTGGACCAGGATCTCGCCGAGCTCGGCTTCGGTCGCGATCGCCTGGGTGTACCACTCGGGGGCTTCGGTCATTCGATCCCCCAGTCCGCGAACACGCTGCTGCGGCACCTCGGTCATGGGATTCCTCCTTGCAGACTGACATTCGACATCCAGAGGAACTCGATCGCCGTGGTAGCACCAATCTACCGCCGCAGCCGCAGCCCCTGCGGCGTTGGCGCGAAACCGGCCCGCACCAGGGCGTCGCCGAGCGCGGTGCCGACCGAGAACCCGCCGTCGATCTTCTCGACGCGCAGCCGGCCGCCGCTCGCGCGCACCGTTCCGGCCAGGCTCTCCGCGGCGGCGGCCCGGCCGCTCCCGTCGTCGGCCGGCAGGAAGTCGAGCAGTGTCTTGCCGCCGCGCTCGACGTAGAGGCCCAGGGCGCCATCGACGAGCACCACGAGGGCGCCTGCTTTGCGTCCAGGGCGGTGCCCCGTCGGCGGCTCGGGCCAAGCCAGGGCGGCCCCGTAGGGGTTCGCCGGGTCGCAGGCGGCAAGGGTGAGAGCGACGCGCGGCTGCTCGTGCAGCTCGGCGCTCGCGGCATCCTGCACGAAGGAGCGCAGCCGGTCGACGGTCGCGGGGGTGGCGAACTGGGCGGCGCCGAGCCCCTCGACGAAGTAGCCGCGCCGGGTGCGGCCGGTCTCCTCGAGGCCGCTGAGCACCTTGTAGGCCAGCGCGAACCCGCCGACGACGCCCTCGCTCACCACGGCCCCGCGCGTGACCACGCCGTGGCGGTCGAGCAGCTGCTCGGCCAGTGCGGTGGCGCGGGCGGTGGTGACGATCTCGGTCTCCGGCAGCAGGCTCCAGCGGCCGGCGACTGCGGGCGGCGCGCTGGAGCTGGGAGCGGAGGCCATTTCTGGCCTCCGCCGCAGGCTCGACGAAGTCGGCCGTGCCAGCGCCGACGACCGTCTCGGTCGTCGGGTCACGGCTCTTGCGCGAGGGGTCGCGCCGAGCCTGGCCCGCAGCGGCGCCAGGGTGTCGTTGCCCACCAGCCCGGCCCAGACCAGCTCCCAGAGGGCGGCCGCCAGGGTGGCGTCGTCGACCGGCCCCGACGGTGCGAGGGCGGCAGCCAACTGCCGGAAGAAGTACGCGCCGCCGCCGGTCAGCGCGAGCAGGATGCGGTCGTGCAACTCGCCGGCGTCGGTCAGGCTCGGCTCGGCCAGGGTCAGCGGCGCGCTGTCGGCGAGGTGCAGGCTGAGCCACCCGTCGCCACCGGCGAGCTCACCCCGTCCCTGCCAGAGCGCCTCGCCGGTGGTCGTGAGTTCGTCGAGCATCGCCGGCGAGTAGTCGCGCACTCGACTGGGCAGGACGAGGCTCTCCCAGGCGGATGCCGGCAGCGCGACTCCCGCGAGCTGGTCGATCGCCGCCACCAGCCCGTCGATGCCGCGCAGGCCGGGTCGCGGCCCGCCGCTGTTCGGATCGAGGGATCCGACCTTCTGCCAGTCCGGGAGGAAGCGGCCGAGCGCGTCCTGCGGCACCGGCTCCACCTCGGAGCGCAGGGCGGCGAGGCTGCGGCTCCGCAGCCGCCGCAGCACCTCGGCATCGACCCACTCGGAGCCGGAGGCGCCGGGTCGGAACTCGCCCTCGACCGCGCGCCGGTCGGAGGCCAGCCGGCGCAGCGCATCCGTCACCACGGCCGCACCGAGCCCGAGCCGGGCGGCGGCCTCCGCGGCCGGGAAGGGAGTGTGGGTGCGTGTGTAGCGGCTCACCAGATCGCCGACCGGATCCGCCACCGGGTCCAGGAACGCGCTGGGCACGCCGATCGGCAGCGGGACTCCGAGGGCGTCCCGCAGGCGGGCGGCATCCTCGATCACCGCCCAGCGCCGCTCGCCGGCGATGGCCACCCGCAGGATGCGGTTCGAGCGGGCGAGCTCCTCGAGGACTGCCTCCGACACCACGCCGTCCAGCGCGCGCTCCGCCAGCTCGGGCGTCGAGAGCGGGCCGAGCAGCCGCAGCAGATCGACGAGGCCCTCGCGGTCCTTGGCGTGCCGGTCGGGGGCGAGGCGCTGCAGCTCGCGCGACATCTCCTCGATGACGCGCTGGTCGAGCAGCTCGCGCAGCTCGGCGCGGCCGAGCAACTCGGCCAGCAGGGCCGGGTCCAGCGAGAGCGCCGCGGCGCGCCGCTCGGCCAGCGGCGAGTCGCCCTCGTACATGAACGCCGCGACATATCCGAACAGCAGGGTGCGCGCGAACGGCGACGGCACCTCGGTCTCGACCTCGACCAGGCGCACCTCGTGCGTCGCGATCCGATTGCTCAGCCTGTCGAGGGACGGCAGGTCGTAGACGTCCTGCAGCACCTCGCGCACCGTCTCCAGGATGATCGGGAAGCTCGGGTACTTGCGCGCCACCTCCAGCAGCTGGGCGCTGCGCTGCCGCTGCTGCCACAGCGGGGAACGGCGGCCGGGGTTGTAGCGCGGGAGCAGCAGGGCGCGGGCCGCGCACTCCCGGAAGCGGGAGGCGAACAGCGCGCTGCCGCCGACCTCGGTGGTCACGAGCTCCTCGAGCTCCTGCGGCTCGAACAGGAAGAGCTCGGCACCGGGCGGTTCGGCATCCGTCTCGGGCAGTCGCACCACGATGCCGTCGTCGGCCGCCATCGCCGAGCCGTCGACGCCGAGCCGCTCGCGGATGCGCGCGGTCACGGCCAGCGCCCACGGCGCGTGCACGGGCATGCCGTACGGGGAATGCAGCACCAGCCGCCAGTCGCCGAGCTCGTCGCGGAAGCGCTCGACCACGAGCGTCGTGTCGGTCGGGACGGCACCGGTGGCGGCCTTCTGCTCGGCGACGAAGTCGAGGAGGTTGGCGACAGCGCGCTCATCGAGGCCCGCCGCCTCGATCCGCGCGGTCAGGTCTGCACCCGCCGCGAGCTCCTTCGTGAACGCCCCGATCGCCGTGCCCAACTCGGCGGGCCGCCCGAGCCCGTCGCCCTTCCAGAACGGCACGCGCCCCGGCTGCCCGAAGGCGGGGCTCACCAGGACGCGGTCGCTCGTGATCTCCTCGATCCGCCAGCTGGTCGCGCCGAGGGCGAAGATGTCGCCGACGCGCGACTCGTAGACCATCTCCTCGTCGAGCTCGCCGACCCGCCGCGCCCCCTCCGCGCCGCCGACGATGAACACCCCGAACAGCCCGCGGTCCGGGATGGTGCCCCCGCTCGTGACCGCGAGGCGCTGCGCTCCCGGCCGTCCCGCGATCGTCCCGGCCACGCGATCCCACACGATCCGGGGCCGGAGTTCGGCGAACTCGTCGCTCGGATACCGTCCGCTCAGCAGATCGAGCGTGGCATCGAAGGCCGAGCGCGGCAGGGTCGCGAAGGGCGCGGAGCGGCGCACCGTGTCCCACCAGTCCTCGACCTCGAGACCCTGCCCATCAGGACCGGCCAGGGCGACCGCCGCGACGGTCTGCTGCGCGAGGATGTCCAGCGGGTTCTGCGGAACGGCGAGCGCCTCGATCAGGCCGGCCCGCATCCGCTCGCTGACGACCGTCGTGTGCAGGAGGTCCGCGCGGTGCTTCGGGAACAGCACCCCCTTCGAGATCTCGCCCACCTGATGGCCGGCGCGGCCGACCCGCTGCAGCCCGCTGGCGACCGATGGCGGCGACTCGACCTGGATCACCAGATCGACCGCGCCCATGTCGATGCCGAGTTCGAG
>WOYR01000181.1 GCA_011620705.1 Microbacteriaceae bacterium
GAACCCGCTGATGCGGGTGGGCGATCAGGTCCGCGAGGTGCTGCTTGTCCACGGCGTCGATCGCGACGAGGCGGACCGCCGGGTGCTCGAACTGTTCGCCCGGGTCGGCATCCCCGACCCCGCGCGTACGGCTCGCTCATATCCGCACGAGTTCTCGGGCGGAATGCGGCAGCGCGTCGTCATCGCCATGGCGCTGGCCCTGAAACCCGCGCTGCTGATCGCCGACGAGCCGACCACCGCGCTGGACGTCACCATTCAGCAGCAGATCCTCGCGCTCGTGGCGGAGCTGAAGGAGGAGATGGGGATGACCACGATCTGGGTCACCCACGACCTCGGTGTCGTCGCGCGCCTCGTCGAACGGGTCATCGTGATGTATGGCGGGACCATCGTCGAGGACGCCCCGGTCGAGCAACTGTTCGCTCACCCGCAGCACCCTTACACCGACCTGCTGCTGTCATCGCTGCCAGACGCCTCGGACGAGAGCCGTCCGCCGCTAGCCCAGATCCCCGGACGCCCGCCTCTGCCGGGCGAGCAGATCACCGGATGCCCCTTCCGTGCCCGCTGCCCGCAGGCACGTGCGATCTGCGAGACGACGCCGGAGCTGGTGCCGCGCGGTGCGGGCGCCGCGGCCTGCTGGGTGCCGCCGGAGGAGTGGACATGATGCTCGAGGCGAGCGACCTGATCAAGGATTACCCGGTGCGCGGCTCCGATGCCACCGTGCACGCGCTGGCGGGCGTGTCCCTCGAGCTCGCAGAGGGCGAGACGCTCGGCATTGTGGGGGAGTCCGGCTGCGGCAAGTCCACGCTGGCCAAGATGCTGGTGCGGCTCGAGGATCCGACCTCCGGAACCGTCAGACTCGACGGGGTCGATCTGACGGCGTTGAAGGGGCCCGCGCTGCGCGAAGCGCGCCGCCGCATCCAGATGGTGTTCCAGGATCCGTACTCCTCCCTCAACCCGCGCAAGAGCGTCGGGTCGGCGATCGACGAGGTGCTCAGGGTGCACCGCCTCGGAGGCGACCGGGCCGGACGCCGGGTGCGCGTCACCGAGCTGCTCGGGATGGTCGGGCTGGCGACCGAGTTCGCCGAGCGCCTGCCGCACGAACTGTCAGGCGGGCAGCGGCAACGCGTCGGCATCGCTCGCGCGCTCGCCGTGGAGCCGCGGATCCTGATCCTGGACGAGCCCGTCTCGGCCCTCGACGTTTCGGTGCGCGCCGAGGTGATGAATCTGCTTCGCGAACTGCAGGACCGGCTCCAGCTGAGCTACATCTTCATCAGCCACGACGTGTCGATGGTCCGCCAGATCAGCGATCGGGTGGCGGTGATGTATCTCGGCCGGGTCGTCGAGCTCGGTGGGTGGAGCGACGTGCTCGAGCGACCGCTTCATCCCTACACCGAGGGATTGCGCGCGGCGGTGCCGTTGCCGGACCCCACGATTGCGCAGCCGATCAGCGCAACCGTGCGCGGCGAGGTCCCCGACACGGCGAGGCCGCCATCTGGATGCGCGTTCCATCCCCGCTGCCCTGCCGCGCGGGCGATCTGCGCCGACGGGGTCCCGGTACTCGAGGCAGTCCACCCCGCCCATCAGGTCGCCTGCTTCGTCGCGGTCGAAGAGGGGCGGCTGCCCGCGGCGGCGGCGGTCTGGTGACGCTGATTCGGGACGCGGGCGCCGCCGACCTGGACGCGGTCGTCGCCGTCTTCCTGCGCTGCTGGCGCGAGAGCTACGCCGGAGTCCTCCCGCCGGCCCTGATCGCGCGAATGGACGAGACCTCCGCCCGAGCGATCTGGGCCCGTGCGCTGGTCACCGGAGGCGTGGTCGTGGCCGAGGATGGCGGGGTGCTCGGTGTCACCCGGGTCACCACGGACGACGGGGTCGGACGCGTCGAATCGCTGTACGTCTCCCCCGATGCTCAGGGTCGTGGCGTCGGCAGGGAACTTCTGGCCGAGGCCGAGAATCGTCTGATTGCCGCCGGAGCCCGGGTCGGCGCGCTCTGGGTGTTCCGAGACAACGAGCCGTCACGGGGCTTCTACCGCCGGGCCGGATGGGCGCCGGACGGAACGGAGCGGGTGGAGGAGCAGTTCGGCGCTCCTGAGATCGGCCTCGCCAAAGCTTTGGTGCCATGACAGGACGGCGCGCGCTCGGTCTGGCGTTCGCCGGGATGGGTGTCACGGCCGCGGTGATCCCGGCCAGCCTGCCGTCGCGCGCTGCGGAGCTCGGCGTGTCGAGCGAGGGACTGGCTGCCGCGATCCCGGCTCTGTTCGGCGGACTCTTGATCGGGGTGCTGCTGACGCCGCTCCTGGTCCGGCAATCCTCCTCCGCGGCCGTCGTGCGGATCGGGGCGTTCATCCAGTTCGCCGGTCTGGGGCTGGCGGCCCTGGCCTTGGCCGCACCCGTCCTGGTCGCCGCCGCGGGCATCGCCGGCTCGGGGTTCGGGATGGTCGAGGCCAGTGGCACCATTGCCGCGCGCCGACTGGCGAGCACCGGGCTCGCCCGGCTGCTCGCCCGGCTCACCGCGGCGGTCGCGGTGATGGCCGCGGCCGCGCCGCTGCTGATCGTCGCGGCCGCCCCGCTTCGTCTCGAGCGCGCGGTGCTCGCCGCGGGTGCGCTCTTGCAGCTGGCCGTCGCGGTCCTGCTGCGATCGCCGCGCGAACAGGACCTGATGCCCGCTCCGGCGCCGCTCCGACCCGCACTCATCCCCTTCGCGGTTGCGCTCTTCTGCTATGTGGGAACAGAGTCACTGCTCTCGGGATGGTCGGCGATCATCGTGCAGCACGCGATCGGCGCTGCGCCGACGATCGCCGCGGTCGGAACCTCCGCCTTCTGGGTCCTCATGTTCGCCGGCCGACGGCTCGCGGCACGCCTGTTGCCGGATCGGCCATCGCGCATCATCCCGATCGCCGCATTGGCAGCGATCTCGGTGCTGCTGGTGGGCGCGGCGCTCGCCGATGGCGGGTCGTCGATCGCGGGACTCGCGCTGATGGCGGTCGCGGTACTGGTCTGCGGGCCGAGCTATGCGCTCCTGGTCGGCTCCGGCCTGCACGGCGTCGAGGACCAGCGGGTCCCGGGGACGACCGCCACGTTGATCGCCGCGGGGGCGACAGGGGGGACCGTCGTACCGCTGATCGCCACCGCGGCCTCCGCGGGGACGGGCGTGCTGCCGTGGATCGGTGCCGGTGCCGCCGCGCTCGCGGCCATCGCGCTCAGCAGGTCCTTGGTCGCATCGTGACGGTCATCGTCGACGCGCGCCTGCACGCCATCACGGTCCCGCTTGTGCGTCCGTTCGTCACCGCTCGGCGCTCGGCCACGGAGCATGTCGCCGTGCTGGTCGAGCTGGTCGATGACGAGGGCCGCAGCGGGTGGGGGGAGGCCCCGTGCAGCTGGCGGGTCACCGGCGAGAGCCAGGAAAGCGTCGCGGCCGCTGTGCGGGGTCCCTTGCTGGACATCGCCCGCGGGCGACAGCCCGGATCGATCGATCTGCGGGGCGCGATCGTCGGCAACGCCGCCGCGAGCGCCGCGGTGGAGGCTGCCGCCTTCGATCTCGCCGCGCAGGCCGACGGAGTTCCGCTGGCCGCCCACCTCGGCGCGGCGACGGATGCCGTGCGGACTGACATGACGCTCTCCGTTGGTGGGGCCGACGACATGGTCGCGCTCGCCGTCGCGCACGTCGCCGCGGGATTCCAAGCACTGAAGATCAAGTGCGGCGGGGCGGGCGACGATCGCATTGCCGTCCGCGAGGTCCGCGCCGCGGTCGGCGACGGCGTCGAACTGCGGGTGGACGCCAATCAGGCCTGGACGGTTGAGGAGGCGATCGAGATCATCCGGGCCTGGGAGCGCGACGGGCTCGGCATCCGGTTCGTCGAGCAGCCCACGCCTGCTCGCGCCTTCGACCAGCTCGCCGAGGTCAGGCGAGCGGTGGGTACGCCGGTGCTGGCCGATGAGTCCGTGCGTGATCGCGACGATCTGCGCGAGCTGCTCCGGCTCGACGCCGTGGACATGATCAACATCAAACTCGCCAAGGCGGGCGGGATGCATGAGGCTCTGGCCCTCGCAGCGCTGGCCGCCGACCATGGGATCGGAGTGCTCATCGGCTCGATGATGGAGAGCATGGTCGGCATCGGCGCGGCCGCGAGTCTCGCGGCGTTGGTCGCTCCGGATGCCGTGCACGACCTCGACGCCGCCCTGTGGTTGAGCGCGGCGCCCGTGAGCGGGGGTGCCGTCGCGGTCGGCGATGTCATCCGGCTCGCCGGCGCGCCTGGGCTCGGGATCGGCGGCGCCCGATGAGCCTCGCCGAAGCGGTCGCCGCGATCCGGGCGTCGGTTCCGGATGATCCGCCGGGTATCGCGATCGCCGTTGCCGCCGGGGATCGCGTGTGGTCGGTCGTCGACGGCCTCCGCCAGCGCGATGGCGAGCTGCCTCTGACCCTCGACACGAGGCACGATCTCGCGTCGGTGACCAAGGTCGTTGCCACCACCGCGAGCCTCATGCGCCTCGATGCCGATGTGGACCGGGAGATCGACGGCATCCTGCCGGGCACGTCGTTGCGGCCCGGTACGACCATCCGCGAGCTGCTGTGGCACCGTGCGGGTCTCTGGGAGTGGTGGCCGCTCTACTTCGCAGCCGACCCGGCCGCCGAA
>WOYR01000136.1 GCA_011620705.1 Microbacteriaceae bacterium
GGCATGACCCACCCGCTGATCCTGCTGCGTCATGGCAACTCGGACTGGAACACCAAGAACCTCTTCACGGGTTGGGTCGACGTCGATCTCAGCGAGCAGGGCAGGGCCGAGGCCGAGCGGGCGGGCGAGCTGATCCGCGACTCGGGGCTGCTGCCCGACATCCAGTACACCTCGGTGCTGAAGCGGGCCATCCACACCGCCGACATCGCGCTCGCCGTGGCCGATCTCGACTGGATCGACGTGAAGCGCAGCTGGCGGCTCAATGAGCGCCACTACGGTGCCCTGCAGGGCAAGGACAAGGCCCGGACGCTCGCCGAGTTCGGCGAGGAGCAGTTCATGATCTGGCGCCGCAGCTTCGACGTCCCGCCGCCTCCGCTGCCCGACGACAGCGAGTTCTCGCAGGCGCACGACCGCCGCTACGCGGGCCTCGGCGCCCAGTTGCCGCGGACCGAATCCCTGAAGCTCGTGATCGAGCGGATGCTGCCATACTGGCATTCCGAGATCACAGCGGATCTCGCAGCCGGAAAGACCGTGCTGGTCACCGCCCACGGCAACTCGCTCCGCGCGCTCGTGAAGCACCTCGACGGGATCTCGGACGAGGCGATCGCCGAGCTCAACATCCCGACCGGCATCCCGCTGGTCTACGAATTGGATGATGCGTTCATGCCGGCGGCGCCGGGCCGGTATCTCGATCCCGAGGCGGCAGCCGCGGGCGCTGCGGCGGTCGCGAGCCAGGGCAAGCGCGCTGGAGCTTAGCCTCGAAGGCCCTTTCCGGCCTTCGCCGCGATGCCGGCGCCGAGCCCCGCCGCGGCGCTCGGTTCGAGAGGGCTACGCGTCCTGCGGCACCCAGTCGCCGGTCGCGAGGTACTGGACCTTCTTGGCGATCGAGACCGCGTGGTCGGCGAATCGCTCGTGGTAGCGGGAGGCGAGGGTCGCATCCACCGTGTCGGCGGCCGCGCCCTTCCAGGTCTCGCCGAGCACCTTGTCGAAGACGCTGAGATGCAGGGCGTCGACCTTGTCGTCCTCGTTGCGGATGTCCTCGGCGATGCTCATGTCCTCCGTCCGCAGCAGCTCCGTGAGCTTCTTGGCGATCTCCACGTCGAGCGCGCCCATGTCGCGGAAGGTGCCGCGCAGCCCCTTCGGCACGACCTTCTCGGGAAAGCGGTAACGCGACAGCTGGGCGATGTGCTCCGCCATGTCGCCCATGCGCTCGAGCGAGGCGCTGATGCGCAGGGCGCTCACGACGATGCGGAGATCGCGGGCGACCGGCTGCTGGCGGGCCAGGATCTGGATCGCGAGCTCGTCGAGCGCCCCGGCGAGTTCGTCGATCTTGTGGTCCTCTTCGATGACCGTCTCGGCCAGTGCGACGTTGGATTCGTTGAACGATTCCGTCGCCCTCTCGATGGACCCGGCGACGAGGGTGGAGATCTCGACGAGACGGTCCTGGACCTCTCTCAGCTCCTGCTGGAACACCTCGCGCATGCCGCATTCCTCTTCTCGCTGTCGGGCACGATCGATCAGCCCGTTCTCTGCCCACGCTCTACCGCGTGGATGAACGGGTGGTGTCGTGAGTCTGAACTTCGCGCCAAGTCGCCCGTGATGGTCGGCATCCCGGCGGGTCGGGCAACCCGGTGCCGCCTAATCTAGTCCCATGGACGCGGAGCACTGGCTCGTGCCCGTTGCGCTCGCCTTCGGCCTGCTGGTCGGAGTGGGCGTCTCGGTCGCGATCATGGCCGCGCACCGTCGCGGGCGCAGCGCGGTCGCGGTGGTCACACCCTCGGTCCCGGATGGCGTCGAAGAGGTCATCGACTCCCTCGAATCGGCGGGGGTCGTGCTCGATTCCTCCAACAATGTGCTCTCGGCCTCGACGGCGGCGCTGGCCTACGGCCTGGTCTGGAACCAGAACCTCGTGCACCCCGAGCTGATCGCCATGGTCGACCAGGTGCGGCGGGACGGCATCCCGATCAGCGAGGAGTTGCACCTCGCCCGCACCCCCTTCGGCGACAGCCACCTGCACCTGCACGTGCGCGTCGCCCGGCTCGGCGCGCGCTTCGTGCTCCTGCTCGCCGACGACCGCACCGAGTCGTTCCGCCTCGACGAGGTGCGACGTGACTTCGTCGCCAACATCAGCCACGAGTTGAAGACCCCGATCGGGGCGATCGGACTGCTGGCCGAGGCGATCGAGACCGCCTCGGACGAGCCGCTCGAGGTCAAGCGCTTCGCGAAGCGCCTGACCATCGAGGCTGATCGGCTCGCGCGGCTCACCCACGAGATCATCGAACTCAGCCGACTGCAGGCGGCCGAGCCGCTCGCCTCGCCCGAGAAGGTCGACATCGATTCCGTGGTGGCCCAGGCGGTCGACCGCAATCGGGTCGCCGCCGAGTCGCACCGCATCTCCCTGGTGAGCGGGGGGGACCCCGGCGCCGAGGTCTACGGGGACGAGCAGCTGCTGGTGACCGCTGTGCACAATCTGATCGCCAATGCGATCCAGTACTCGCCCGACGGCTTCCGGGTCGGGATCGGCGTGACCAACTCCGACGGGGTCGTCGAGATCGCGGTCACCGATCAGGGCGTCGGCATCCCCGAGAGCGAGCGGGATCGGGTGTTCGAGCGATTCTTCCGCGTTGACAACGCCCGAAGCCGCCACACCGGCGGCACCGGGCTCGGGCTGAGCATCGTCAAGCACGCGGTGCAGAACCACGGAGGCGACGTGCGGGTCTGGTCGCAGCAGGGGAGCGGCTCGACCTTCACCATCCGCCTCCCCGAAGCCTCCCGATCGCCCATCCGGCCGGCCCCCGCCTCGACGGCCGACTCGACCACCACCCTCGGAGCAAAATCGTGACCCGCATCCTGATCGTCGAAGACGAGCCGTCGTTGAGCGAGCCGCTCTCGTTCCTGCTGCGACGGGAGGGATATGAGACCGAGATCGCCGCGGACGGCCGCGAGGCGCTCGCCGCCTTCGAGCGGGAGAGCGCCGATCTCGTGCTCCTCGACCTGATGCTGCCCGGCCTCCCGGGAACCGAGGTGTGCCGCGAGCTCCGCGCCCGTTCATCGGTGCCGATCATCATGCTCACCGCCAAGGACAGCGAGGTCGACATCGTTGTCGGGCTGGAACTCGGCGCCGACGACTACGTGACGAAGCCGTACTCGACGCGGGAGCTGCTCGCGCGCATCCGGGCCGTGCTGCGGCGCCGGGTCGAGGTCGACGATCTCGACGAGGCGGTGCTGGAGGTCGGACCGGTGCGCATGGATGTCGACCGGCACGCGGTCTCGGTCGGCGGCGACGAGGTGGCGATGCCTCTGAAGGAGTTCGAGCTGCTCGAGCTGCTGCTGCGCAACGCCGGACGGGTGCTGACCCGCGGCCAGCTGATCGATCGCGTCTGGGGGGCCGACTACTTCGGCGACACCAAGACGCTCGACGTGCACATCAAGCGGATCCGCTCGAAGATCGAGCACGACCCGTCGCAGCCGACGCTGCTGCTCACGGTACGAGGTCTCGGGTACCGCTTCGAGGCGTGAGAACGCGCCGGCCGGCTAGGGGGTCCCCTCGGCCGGCTAGGGAGTCGGGGTGGGGCTCGGCGCGGGCGTGACCGGCCCCGCGGTCAGAACCGGCGCGGGCGTGGGGGTCGGCGTCGGCAGCAGATCCGCGTACTGCGGCTGCGCGCCGTCCAGCACCGGGACGGTCACCTGCTTGCCCGGCTCGTCCCCGTACTGGAAGTAGATCTGGGCGAGAGAACCGGCTTCAACGCCGAGGCCCGGCAGCAGGAACTGGCCCTTCTTGCCATAGCCGAAGTCCGAGGTGGCGTTGGCCGGAAGTGCAGCGTGCGCCGTGGTCCTGGTGCTGCCGTCGTCGAACTGCACGTTGAGCTGGATCGGCTGATCCGTGGGGTTGTATGCCGAGAACAGCAGATTGCCGTCCACGCCCGACTTGGTCAGAACGAGGGCATTGAGCACCTTCACCTGGCCGACCGTCGTGCTCACGCCGTCGCTCGGGTCGTAGGGCTTGAGGGTGGTGATCGGGGCGCAGGCGGCGACGCCCAGCATGACCAGGGCGGCGACCGCCGCCGCAGCTCCGGCACGTACCTTCACGGGTGAACCTTCCGATCGCGAATCGACGCTCACAGCTTAGCGGGGCTCGCCGGGGGCATTTCTCACCACCCGCAGGAGGCCCCCGACCCGGTCCAGGCCGGCGTCCTCCTCCGCCGCCGCCCGCCGCATGCGGGAACCCCAGGCGGAGGGCTGCGAAAGCCCTGATCCGGCCCGGAATCACGGGCATCCGCTGTGGTAAAATCGTTCTTCTGCGGAAGGAATCCCCATGCTTTTCGAGGTCGGCGAAACTGTCGTCTATCCCCATCACGGCGCTGCGACCATCACCGAGGTCAAGAAGCGGATCATCAAGGGCGAAGAGAAGCTGTATCTGAAGCTGAACGTCACGCAGGGCGACCTCACCATCGAGGTGCCTGCCGAGAATGTCGACCTGGTGGGCGTCCGCGACGTGATCGGCCAGGACGGGCTCGACCGCGTGTTCGAGGTGCTGCGCGCCCCCTTCACCGAGGAGCCGACCAACTGGAGCCGCCGCTACAAGGCCAACCTCGAGAAGCTCGCCTCCGGCGACG
>WOYR01000268.1 GCA_011620705.1 Microbacteriaceae bacterium
CTGGTGGGCTGTCCGGCGATCGCCGGTGGCACGACGACCGGTCGTTGAGAACCTCGGGAGGGCTGCCATGAAGAGCTACGGAATCGCGCGGAGCGCCGCGCCGCAGCCCGCCGCCATCACTGCCGTCCGCAGCGGCACCGGTCGTCCCTCGGCGCTCCTGGCCGCTCGACCGTAGCGGCGCAGCCCGCCCGTTCTCGGCGGCCGTCGAAGTCTCGGCCGCACCATCCGTCCAGCACCACCGCAAGGCCGCGCGCCCGCGCGCGTCCACCCGACTCCGGAAGAGTCATGTCGAACACGCCATCCACCCCGTCTCCCGCGGACTCCGCAACCCGCGCGCAGGGCACCGTGCGCACCATCCTGCGCATCATGCCCTGGGTGCGCCCCGCCCTGCCCCGGATCATCCTCGGCATGATCGTCGCGCTGCTCGCCGGGCTCGTCTCGCTCGGCATCCCGATCGTGCTGCAGAGCCTGGTCGACGGTCCTCTGGCGAGCGGCGACGGCGCGCAGATCTGGCCCGCCGCGCTGATCGTGCTGGTGCTCGGCGCTCTCGAGGCCGGGTTCATCGCCGCGCGCCGCTGGTTCGTGCTGACACCCGGCACCCAGGTCGAGGCCACGATGCGCAACTCGCTCTACGCCCAGCTGCAGGATCTGCCCGTCGCATTCCACGACCGCTGGCAGAGCGGCCAGTTGCTGTCGCGCGCCATGAGCGACCTCAGCCTGATCCGACGCTGGCTGTCATTCGGCGTCGTGCTGCTGGTCGTCAACGTGGTGACCATCCTGGTCGGCTTCGTCGTGCTGTTCTTCTGGAGCTGGCAGCTGGGCATCGTGTTCCTGCTCTGCTCCGTGCCGCTGTGGATCTACGGCTACGTCTTCGAGCACAAGTACTCGGTGGTCGCCCGGCGCTCGCAGGACCAGCAGGGGGATCTCGCGACGGCCGTCGAGGAGTCGGTGCACGGCATCCGCGTGCTGAAGGCCTTCGGGCGCGGCCGCTTCTCGCTGGAGAAGTTCAGCCGGCAGGCCGAGCAGCTGCGCGGCACCGAGATCGAGAAGGCGCAGGCGGTCGCGGGCATCTGGCTGTGGCTGCTGCTGGTCCCGGATGTCGCGTTCGCCCTGTGCCTGCTGGGCGGCGTCTGGCTCGCCTCATCCGGTTCGCTCACGGTCGGACAGCTGTTCGCCTTCTTCGCCACGGCCACCGTGCTGCGCTTCCCGATCGAGTCGATCGGGTTCCTGCTGTCGATGACCTTCGACACCCGCGCCGCGATCGACCGGATCTTCGAGGTGCTCGACGAGAAGAACAGCATCACGGATCCCGAGAACCCGCGCACGATCGCGCACCCCGAGGGGCGGCTGGTCTTCGACGCCGTGCACTTCCGCTATCAGGATTCGGCGGCTCAGTTCCCCGATCTGCTCGACGGCATCGAGCTGGAGCTGCGGCCCGGCGAGACCATGGCGCTGGTCGGCCTCACCAGTTCCGGCAAGACGAGGCTCACCGCGCTGACGACCCGCCTCTACGACGTGACAGCCGGGCGCGTGCTGCTCGACGGCGTCGACATCCGCGAGCTGAGCCGCGAGGAGCTGCGCAGACACATCGCCATGGCGTTCGAGGACGCCACCCTGTTCTCGGCGTCGGTGCGCGACAACGTGCTGCTCGGACGACCCGAGTTCGCCGGTGGCGGAGCCGAGGCGGATGCGGTCCTGGCCGAGGCGCTCGAGATCGCGCAGGCAGACTTCGTGGCCGAACTGCCGGACGGCGTCGACACCAAGGTCGGCGAGGAGGGGCTCAGCCTCTCCGGCGGTCAGCGGCAGCGGCTCGCGCTCGCGCGCGCCATCGCCGCGCGCCCGGCGGTGCTGGTGCTCGACGATCCGCTGTCGGCGCTCGATGTCGACACCGAGGCACGCGTCGAGGCCGGTCTGCGCCGGGTGCTGGCGCGGACCACCGCGCTGATCGTGGCGCACCGCCCCTCGACCGTGCAGCTCGCCGATCGGGTCGCCCTGCTGGAGAACGGGCGGGTGACCGCCGTCGGCACGCACTCGGAGCTGCTGGCGTCCAACGAGCACTACCGATTCGTCATCTCGTCGCTCGACGACGACGGCATCGCATCCAGTCAGGAAGGGGTGAGCGCATGAGCGTTCTGACGGGCGTGGAGGGCGAGGAGCGCTCCGAGTACTCGCGCGAGGAGAGCCGCGCCATCCGGGCCCGCTCGCTGCGGCTGCTCGGCTCGCTGCTGCGCCCGGTGCGGGGCCGTGTCGCGGTCTCGCTCGTGGTGATCGTGATCAGCACCGCCCTGCAGGTCGCCGGCCCGGCATTGATCGCGCTCGGCATCGACCAGGGGCTGCCCGCCCTGATGAAGCACCGGGACTGGACGCCGATCGGCCTGGTCGTCGCCGGCTACCTGGTGGCCGGCATCCTGGGTGCGGTGCTGATCTCGCAGTTCACCGTGCTCTCGGCGCGCATCACGCAGGCGATCCTGATCGATCTGCGCAAGAGGGTGTTCCTGCACGCGCAGCGCCTGAGCCTGGAGTTCCACGAGAGCTACACCTCCGGCCGGATCATCGCGCGGCAGACCAGCGACCTCGAGTCGATCCGCGAGCTGTTCGATTCCGGGATCAACGGGCTGGTGCGCGGGATCCTGTACATGGTGTTCATCGCGATCGCCCTGGTCGCGCTCGACCCGTGGAGCGCTCTGGTGCTCGCGGTCGCGCTGGTCCCGTTGTTCTTCTTGACGCGCTGGTTCCAGCGGCGCTCGCAGACGCTCTTCCGGGCCACCCGGGTCCTCTCGGCGAAGCTGATCGTGCATTTCGTGGAGACCATGACCGGCATCAGGGCGGTGAAGGCGTTCCGCAAGGAGAAGCGCAACGAGGAGGAGTTCGGACGCGTCGTCGAGGACTACCGGGCCGCCAACGCCCGGGTGATCCAGCTGTTCGGGATCTTCGACCCCGGCCTGATCCTGATCGGCAACGTGACCGTCGCGGTGGTGCTGCTGGTCGGCGGATTCCGCGTGCTCGGAGGCGCCCTGGCGATCGGCGCGCTGCTGGCCGTCGTGCTCTACACCCGGCGCTTCTTCGACCCGTTGGAGGAGATGGCCGAGTTCTACAACTCCTACCAGGCAGCTGCGGCGGCGCTCGAGAAGATCTCGGGCGTGCTCGAGGAGCAGCCCAGCGTCGCCGATCCGACCCAGCCGGTCGATCTGTGGCAGGCGCGCGGCGCCGTGGACTTCGACCGGGTGCGCTTCGCCTATCACGAAGGCCGGGAGGTGCTCCCCGACTTGGAGCTGCACATCCCGGCAGGGCAGACGGTGGCGCTGGTCGGTTCCACCGGCGCGGGCAAGTCCACACTGGCGAAGCTGATGGCGCGCTTCTACGACCCGACGGACGGCGCGGTGCTGCTGGACGGGATCGATCTGCGGCGGCTGCATCCCAAGGACCTGAGGCGCGCGATCGTCATGGTCACCCAGGAGGCGTATCTGTTCAGCGGCTCCGTGGCCGAGAACATCGCCCTCGGCAAGCCGGATGCGGGCTTCGAGGAGATCCAGCGGGCGGCGCGCGCTGTCGGCGCGGACGCCTTCATCCGGGCGCTGCCGGACGGCTACGACACCGACGTGAACAAGCGCGGCGGGCGGGTGTCGGCCGGCCAGCGCCAGCTGATCTCCTTCGCCCGCGCGTTCCTGGCCGATCCGGCGGTGCTCATCCTGGATGAGGCGACCGCCTCGCTCGACATCCCGAGCGAGCGCCTCGTGCAGGAGGGCCTGACGACCTTGCTGGCGGATCGCACCGCGATGATCATCGCGCACCGGCTCTCCACGGTGGCCATCGCCGATCGCGTGCTGGTGATGGAGCACGGCCGCATCGTGGAGGACGGCGCTCCTGCCGAGCTGATCGCCGGAACGGGGCGCTTCGCGAAACTGCACGCCGCCTGGCGCGATTCGCTGGTGTAGGGCTGCCGCGGACCGGTCGGCCCATCGGGGGGCGATGCGTCAGCGCCTCGACGGTTCCGGCGCCAGGCGCGCCGAGGCGAGCCGCAGCTAGGCTCATCGGATGAGCATGCGGGGCGGTGGCGGCGGGGGTCGCGGCGGCGGAGGCCGCGGCGCCGGAGGCCGGGTGATCAGAGGTGATATCGCCGCCCAGAAGGCCGCGAACGCCGAGGCGCCGAGGATCCCGAACCTCCTCTCGCGCATCGGCGAGCTGTTCGTGCCCTACCGCGCCCAGCTCATCGTGACGATCGCGCTCGTGCTGGTGAGCGCGGGCCTGAGCGTCGTGCCGCCCCTGCTCACCCAGAGAGCCTTCGACCAGGGGCTGTTCCCGCCCGCCGGGCATCCCGACGTGCCGGTGCTGTTGATGCTGGTGGGGCTGATGGTCGTGATCTGGCTGGCATCTGCCGGGATCGGCGTCGGGCAGACCTACTTGACCGCGCGGGTCGGCAACAGCGTGATGGGGGCACTGCGCATCCGGCTGTTCTCGCACCTGCAGGCCATGGAACTCGGGTTCTTCACCCGCACCAAGACCGGCATCGTCCAGTCCAGGCTGCAGAACGACGTCGGCGGCGTGGCCGGCGTGCTCAGCAACACGATCTCGAGCGTCGTCGGCAACACCG
>WOYR01000245.1:0-2760 GCA_011620705.1 Microbacteriaceae bacterium
AGAAGGAACTGGCAGGCACCATCACCGCGAGCTGGGGCGACCAGATGCGCAGCTACGTGCTCGCGCCGTACCAGATGGTGAAGGACCTCCGCACCGAGTACGAGGAGGGCAACCCCTCGAAGGTCTTCGACGGCGACATCGACGGCTTCATCAACGCCGGCATCCGCTGGAGGAAGCGCGACACCACGGGGGAGTAGCTGTGCCGGGGTCCTTGGTCGTCCTCTCCTCCACAGCCGTAGAGATTCAAAGATCTTGTACTAGTACATATCTTCGAATGCTGCGAGAATGGACCCATGTCCGCTCCCGCCCGCCCCGAGTCCTCGGCCGCCGCTTTCACCGTCGCCGCCTACTCGGTCGGCGCCGCGCGAGCGCTCTCCGATTCGGAGCTCATGGATGCTCAGCGCGCCATGGCCGAGTCGCGCAGGCGCGTGGATGCCTCGGCCGCCGTCCTCGCCGCGGAGCTCGCCTATCGATCGCGCCGGGATCTCGGGTACGAGGGCCTTGCTCAGAAGCTCGGAGCGCGCACACCCGAGAAGCTGGTGCAGCAACTCACCGGATCCAGCTCGAGGCAGGCGCAGATCATGGTGCGGGTCGGAGCGTTGATCTCCGATGATTCCCCGCTCGGCGTGGTCGGTGCCGCGTTCTCCGGCGGCGCCCTCTCGCTCGAGGCCGCGGATGCGATCCGGACGGGTCTCGGCGGCCTCGACGAGGTTCCCGTCGAGCAACTGACGGATGCTGCCCGCGGATTGCTCGCGCAGACCGGCACGCTCACCGTCGAGCAGTTGGCGGCACGCGCTCGCGAGGTGGCGGCGGAACTGGACGAGCTCCACGTCGCCGAGCGCGAGTAGCGATTGCGCGAACAGCGCTTTCTCCGCCTGTTCAAGCAGTCGGACGGCATGACCAGGCTCAGCGGCCTGCTCGATCCGGAGTCGGCCGCGACGGTGGTGGCCGCCTACGACGCCGCCACCTCACCCCGCCGCGGCGGGCCGCGCTTCGTCGATCCGACCGCCGTCGCGCGTGCCGAGGAGCTGCTCCGCGATCCCCGCACCACCGAGCAGATCGGTCTCGACTCGATCGTGGAGCTCATCAGGATCGGCGTGGCGAGCGATCCCACGGCCCTCGTCGGCGGCCGGCAGCCGGCTGTCCGGGTTCTCATCGCGGAGCGCGATCTGCGTCGCCATTCCGGCGCAGGCGCGCTCGAAGGCCAGAGCGCTCCGATCAGCGTCGACACGGCGCAGCGGCACATCTGCGAGGCGGGCGTGGTCCCGGTGCTGTTCGACAGCGACGGTCAGGCCGTCAACGTCGGACGTGAGCAGCGGCTCTTCACCCGTCGGCAGCGGGTCGGTCTTGCCGCCCGCGATGGAGGGTGCCGATTCCCGGGATGCGATCGGCCCCCATCGTGGTGCGAAGCCCATCATCTCCAGGAATGGCACAGAGACCACGGCCGCACCGACATCGCGGACGGAATGCTGCTCTGCCGCCACCATCATCTGCTCGTGCACAACAACGGATGGAGGATCGCCCGGGCCGGTGCCGACTACTCGATCGTGCCGCCACGATCGGTGGACCCGCGCCAGATGCCCATCCCCGCACCGCCGAGCAGTCCCGTCGTGCAGCGCGTTCTCACAGGATGAGTCGCTATGCGGGCAGCAGTTCGAGGGTGGTCGCGCGGGGCTCGGGCATGTTCATCTGGAGGGCGTAGTCCCGCGGGTACTTGGCCAGGAATGCGGCATCGACCTCGTCGTCGGCATCGTGCGATTCCTGCAGCACCACATCCACGTCGATCCCCTCAGCCGCGATGCGAGCTCGGTGCGTCTGCAACGACTGCCGGTACCACGCGGCATCCCGGCCCTTCCACGACCGCACGAACACCCTCCCGTGGATCTCGAGCACCCAGATCAGCCGACCGGGATGCACGGACTCCTCGGAGGGCGCGGGCGTGATGCGGATCTCATCGACCTCGCGCAGCCGGGTCAGTTCCGCCGTGCTCCACTGCCTCATACCCGCCAGCGTAGACGCCGGCCCCGAGGCACGGGACCCAGCGGCTTTCCGGGAGTCTGGGGGCGGCGGGTGTCGCAACCGGGCTGCCGCTGTTCGGTGCCTAGCCTGATACTCGATGATTCGATTCGACCAGGTCACCAAGACGTACGCCGGAACGACACGACCGGCGCTCAACGGGGTCACCCTCGAGGTGCTCAAAGGGGAATTCGTCTTCCTGGTCGGCGCCTCCGGATCCGGCAAGTCGAGCTTCCTGCGCCTCGTCCTCAAAGAGGATCGCCCCTCCAAAGGCCGGATCCACGTGCTCGGCCAGGAGCTCAACACCCTGCCGAGCCGCAAAGTCCCCTACTTCCGCCGCAGTCTCGGCGTCGTGTTCCAGGACTTCCGCCTGCTGCCGCAGAAGACCGTGTTCGACAATGTGGCCTTCAGCCTGCAGGTGATCGGCAAGAGCAAGGGCTTCATCCAGGAGGCCGTGCCCGACGTGCTCAAGATGGTCGGCCTCGCGGGCAAGCAGGGCCGCTTCCCTCACGAACTCTCGGGCGGCGAGCAGCAGCGGGTCGCCATCGCACGCGCGATCGTCAACAAGCCGGCGATCCTGCTGGCCGACGAGCCGACCGGCAACCTCGACCCTGCCACCAGCGCCGGCATCATGCAGCTGCTCTCGACCATCAATGCCAACGGCACCACGGTGCTGATGGCCACCCACGACTCCGGCATCGTCGACCAGATGAAGCGCCGCGTGATCGAACTGGTCAGCGGCCA
>WOYR01000245.1:2860-4579 GCA_011620705.1 Microbacteriaceae bacterium
GCCAGCGCCGCGATGGCCGGGCCACTGCTCGCCGGGTCCCTCGCCGCATCCCCTCCGCCCGCCCGCGAGGACAAGGTGCTGCTCGCCGACGAGACCGATGACGACGCCGGGGCCGCCCCGATCGAGATCCCGGTGGCTCCGCCGCGCGTGGCCGCCGCAACGGCACCGCAGCGCACCGCCGCGCCGACACGCGTGACCGCTCCCGAGCGTGCCTCGCAGGCCTCAGGTCCTGGGGCGGCGGGGGCGTCCTCGACGCCCCCGCCCCTCAACGAACCGAGGCGCCGCGCATGAGATTCGGACTCGTTCTGAGCGAGGTCGGCCAGGGCTTCCGCCGCAACCTCTCCATGGTCATCTCGGTGATCCTGGTCACCTTCATCTCGCTGACCTTCCTCGGGGCCGCGATCCTGCTCCAGTTCCAGATCAATCAGATCAAGGGCTATTGGTACGACCGGGCGCAGGTGGCCGTCTACTTGTGCACGGATGTCTCTCCCGAGGCCCATTGCAACGGCACAGAGGCCAGCGCCGAGCAGATCGCCTCGGTGAAGGCGCAGCTGCAGGGATCGACGCTCGGGCCCTACATCAAGCAGATCACCTTCGAGGACCACCAGCAGGCATACGCCGACTTCAAGAAGCAGTTCGCCGGCAGCTCGCTCGCCGAGCTCGCCACCCCCGACATCCTGAGCCAGACCTTCCGCGTCAACATGAAGAATCCGGACCAGGCCGACATCGTCATCGAGCAGCTGAGCGGCAAACCCGGGGTCGAGACGGTGGAGGATCAACGCGCGCTGCTCGAT
The DNA here is from genome assembly GCA_011620705.1 of Microbacteriaceae bacterium. GTDB lineage: Bacteria > Actinomycetota > Actinomycetes > Actinomycetales > Microbacteriaceae > Lysinimonas. The sequence continues at coordinate 3,655 of WOYR01000245.1, forward strand.
CCGATCTTCTCGATCATGAACGCGGCCAGCTACACGGCCATCGGGATCGCCGCGCTGATGCTCATCGCGGCCGTGCTGCTGATCTCCACCACCATCCGGCTCAGCGCCTTCTCGAGGCGGCGGGAACTCGGCATCATGCGCCTGGTCGGGGCGTCCAACCGTTTCATCGAGACGCCGTTCATCCTCGAGGGCGTGCTCGCGGCCCTGATCGGCTCGGTGCTCGCGGGGGGCGCGATCATCGCGATCGTGCAGTTCTTCGTCCAGGGCTACCTGCAGGAGACCATCACGAACACGGCGTTCGTGGGGCTTCCCGATGCCATGGTCGTCGCGCCGATCCTGCTGCTGGTGGGTGCAGTGCTGGCGGCCCTGTCCGCGAGCGTCGCGATCCGGCGGTACCTGAAGGTGTAGCTCTTCTCGGATACACTGACAGGCTGTCTCGGAGAGCCTGGAGGAGGTGGATCATGCCGAAGAAGGAGCGCGGGAACGCGGTCGTGGCGACGAATCGTCGCGCCCGGCACGACTACACCATCGAGGACACCTACGAGGCCGGGATCGTGCTCACCGGTACCGAGGTCAAGTCGCTGCGCGAGGGGCGTGCGTCGCTCGTCGACGGCTACGCCTACATCGACGGCGGCGAGGCATGGCTCGACGCCGTCCACATCCCGGAGTACACCGAGGGCACCTGGAACAACCACGCCCCCCGCCGCAAACGCAAGCTGCTGCTGCACAAGGCGCAGATCGTCAAGATCAGCCACAAGACCAAGGAGGGCGGCTACACGCTCGTCCCCCTGCAGATCTACTTCCTGGACGGCCGCGCGAAGGTCGAGATCGCCGTCGCGAAGGGCAAGCGCGAATACGACAAGCGGCAGGCGCTGCGCGAGCGGCAGGACAAGCGCGAGGCGGAGCGTGCGATCAGCACCAAGGG
>WOYR01000188.1 GCA_011620705.1 Microbacteriaceae bacterium
TCGACGTTGCCGGTGCGCTCGCCGTTGCCGAACAGGCAGCCCTCGATCCGGTCGGCCCCGGCCTGGTAGCCGAGCTCGGCCGCCGCCACGGCGGTGCCGCGGTCGTTGTGCGGATGAAGGCTGAGGATCACGTTCTCGCGGTGGTTCAGGTGCCGCGACATCCACTCGATCGAGTCGGCGTACACGTTCGGGGTCGCCATCTCGACGGTGGACGGCAGATTGATGATGACCTTCCGCTCCGGCGTGGGGTGGAAGATCTCGATGACCTGGTTGCACACCTCGACGGCGAACTCGAGCTCGGTGCCCGTGTAGCTCTCGGGCGAGTACTCGTAGAACACCGTGGTTCCGGGCACGGCCGCCTCGTACTGCTTGCACCAGCGCGCACCCTCGAGCGCGAGGTCGATGATGCCCTGCCTGTCGGTGCGGAACACGACATCCCGCTGCAGGATGCTCGTGGAGTTGTACAGGTGCACGATCGCCTGCTTCGCGCCCCTGATGCTCTCGAAGGTGCGCGCGATGAGCTCTTCGCGTGCCTGGGTGAGCACCTGGATGACCACGTCATCCGGGATCAGGCCGTCCTCGATGAGCATCCGCACGAAATCGAAGTCGGTCTGGCTGGCCGAGGGGAAACCCACCTCGATCTGCTTGTAGCCCATCTTCACGAGGAGCTCGAACATGATGCGCTTGCGCTCGGGACTCATCGGGTCGATGAGCGCCTGGTTGCCGTCGCGCAGGTCGACGGCGCACCACATCGGGGCGCGGGTGATGACCTTCGAGGGCCAGGTGCGGTCGGGCAGATCGGTCGGGAACTGCTCGGAGTACGAACGGTAACGGTGGATCGGCATCCCGGAGGGCTGCTGCGTGTTCTTCATGGTCTGGCTTCTCTGGCTTCTCTTCGTGAGTCTGGAGGTGTCAGGCGACGACTGAACTCCGCGACGAGATGGCCTGGCTAGTACGAGACCTCGTCGCGGCAGCTAAGAAGAAGCAGGCCGGAGCGCATGCGAACAGGGTAGCACCGCCGGCGAGGATGCTGCGAGAAGCGGCTGCCGGCCGCCACGATGCCGGGACAGCGCCGCGGCGGCGCTCGCCCCGCACGCTGAAGCCGTTCACACCGAGCGCAGGATTCGTGCCAAGCCGTCGCAATCACGATCTCTCGTGACGATTTGGCACGAACCGTGAGCTTGCGGAGCCGTCCGCGCTCGGGGAGCGCCAGTGGACGCCGATCGAGCGCTGGCACCCGGAAATCATCCTCGCGATGTACGGTCGGAACGAGGTGACGATGACGTTGACGAACCGCGAGCCCGCTGCAGTACCGCGGACGGCAGCGACTGTGCTGCTGCTGCGCGACGACCCCTTCGAGGTGCTGATGGTCCGCCGCCGGCGCGGCGGGACCTTTTCCAGCGCCCTGGTGTTCCCCGGCGGCAAGGTCGAGCCGCACGACTCGGATGCCGCATGGCTGGCCCACCTGGCCGGAGCCGAGGAGTTCGACGACGAGCAGCGCGCCCTGCGCGTCGCGGCAGTGCGGGAGACCTTCGAGGAGGCGTCGATCCTGATCGGCGGCGCAGCCGGAACGGCCGCATCCGGGATCGACCGCGCCCTCGGCCTCCGGGCGGCGGTCGCGGCGGCCGGGGCCGTGCTCGACCTCGCGCTGCTGCATCCCTTCGCGCGGTGGATCACGCCCGAGCTGGAGCCCCGGCGCTTCGACACCCACTTCTTCCTGGCGGCGATGCCGGAAGGCCAGACTGCCAACCAGGACGACGACGAGACCGTCGCCTTCGAATGGGTCTCCCCCGCGGCCGCCGTGGCCCGCGCGGAGGCCGGCGAGCAGTCGATCCTGTTCCCGACCATGATGAACCTGCGGCGACTGGCCGAGAGCGCCGACACCGCATCCGCCCTGGCAGCGGCGGACCAGCGCGAGATCGTCACGGTGCGGCCGGTGCTCGAGCCGCATCCGGACGGCTTCCAGGTGACGATCGACCCGGCCGCCGGCTACGGCAGCGGGGGGCATGTCATCCCGAGGCTGACGACCGGGCCGTGAGTTAGAACCCCAGACGGCCCAACTGCTTCGGATCGCGCTGCCACTCCTTCGCGACCTTCACGCGCAGCGACAGGAACACCTGCTTGCCGAGCAGTGATTCGATCGCCGCGCGAGCCCGGGCGCCGACCTGCTGCAGGCGCTCGCCTCCGCGTCCGATCACGATGCCCTTCTGGCTGTCGCGTTCGACCCAGAGGTTCGCGTAGATCTCGAGCAGCTCCCTGTCATCGCGCTCGACCATGTCGTCGATCGTGACGGCGAGCGAGTGGGGCAGTTCGTCGCCGACCCCCTCCAGCGCGGCCTCGCGGATGAGCTCGGAGACCCGGTGCTCGAGGGTCTCGTCGGTGACCGCACCATCCTCGTACAGCGCGGGGCCGACGGGCAGCAGCGAGACGAGCACGCTCAGCAGCTCATCGAGCTGGACGCGACTTTCCGGATCGGTCAGCACGGCCGACACCGGGATGATCGCCTCCCAGTCGCGCAGTCCGCTGATCGCGAGCAGCTGCTCGGCGACCGCTGTGCGCGGGACGGCGTCGATCTTGGTGACGATCGCCACCTTCTTGGCACGTGGGAAGGCGTCCAGCTGCTGGTTGATGAAGCGGTCGCCCGGACCGATCCTCTCATTCGCGGGCAGGCAGAAGCCGATCACATCGACATCGCCGAGGGTCGCCTGCACCACGCTGTTCAGCCGCTCGCCGAGCAGCGTGCGCGGGCGGTGCATGCCCGGGGTGTCGACGATGATCAACTGGCCGTTCCCGGTGTGCACGATCCCGCGGATCGCATTGCGCGTGGTCTGCGGCTTCGAGGAGGTGATGGCCACCTTCTCGCCGACCAGGGCGTTGGTGAGTGTCGACTTGCCGACATTGGGGCGGCCGACGAAACTGACGAAGCCCGAGCGGAACGGCGCGTTCACGGGGTCTTCCCGTCATCATGCTTCCTGCGATCGGCCGGCTTCTTCCGCTGCTCTTCTGGGGCTTCGAAGGACCTTTCGACCTCGTTCAGCACCGGGTTCCGCTCGACCAGCACCGTGACGAGGCGCTTGCGCCGCCCCTCCGTGCGCTCCGCCGTGAGCACGAGGCCGGAGACCGTGGCGGCCGAACCCGCCACCGGCAGCCGGCCGAGGGCCTTGGTGAGCAGGCCGCCGACGGAGTCCACGTCCTCGTCGTCGAGTTCGATGCCGAACAGGTCTCCGAGCTCATCGGTCGGCAGTTTCGCGCTGACCCGGTAGAAGCCCTCGCTCAGGCGCGTCACCTCGGTCTCCTCGCGGTCGTACTCGTCGGAGATGTCGCCGACCAGCTCCTCGATGAGGTCCTCCATGGTGACGAGCCCCGCGATGCCGCCGTACTCGTCGACGACCATGGCGAGGTGATTGGACTCGAGCTGCATCTGCCGCAGCGTCTCGTCCGCCTTCTTCGACTCCGGGATGAAGAGGGCGGGCCGAGCCAGCGCGGTCACGGTCGCCGTTGCGGCGTTCCTCGGCTCCTCATGCTCGAGCCGTGCCACATCGCGGAGGTAGAGGATGCCGCGCACCTCGTCCGCGTCCTTGCCGATGACCGGCATGCGCGACACCCCCGTCGAGAGGAAGCGGCTGATCGCAGCGCTCACGGTGGTGCCGTCATCCACCGTGATCATGTCGGTGCGCGGCACCATGACCTCGCGCACCACGGTGTCGTTGAACTCGAAGAGCGAGTGGATGAGCTCGCGGTCGTCCTCCTCGAGCACCTCGAGTTCTGCGGCCTCGTCGACCATGCTGAGCAGCTGCTCCTGGCTCGAGAAGGACACGGCGGCGGGACGACCCGGTGTGACGCGATTGCCGAGCGCGACGAGCAGATCCGCGATCGGTCCCAGCAGCACGCGGATGAAGCGCAGTACCGGCGCTGCGACGACGATGACGCCCTCGGCATGGGCCCGGCCGACCGAGCGCGGACTCGAGCCCACGAGGACGAAGGAGGCGGCCGTCATCACGAGGGCGCTGCAGATCAGCACCAGCCACCATTGCTCGGGCCGGTCGAACCCTGAGGCGAATGCGAGAGTCACCAGCACCGCGGCGGCCGTCTCCGAGACGAGGCGCATGAAGTTGAGGACGTTCACATGGCGGCCGAGGTCCGCAGAGATGTGCAGCAGCGACGTCCTCGAGCGGTGATGGGCGGCGAGCTCCGCCAGATCGGCGCGGCTCAGCACGCCGAGTGCGGCATCCGCAGCCGCCAGCAGGCCGGCGAAGCCGACGAGCAGCACGGCGGCGACGACGAAGACGGCGATCAATGGCTGCCCGTCGACATGGCGGCTACCGCCGTCGTTCCGCGAGCGTGAATCCGACGAGGATGTCGCGCTGGATGCCGAACATCTCCTTCTCGTCCTCGCGATCCGCGTGATCGAAGCCGAGCAGGTGCAGCATCCCGTGCGCGGTGAGCAGCAGCAGCTCATCGAGCAGCGTGTGCCCGGGCTCCACGGCCTGCGCCGCGACCTGCGGGCAGAGCACGATGTCGCCGAGCAGCCCGGCGGGAGTGATGTCGTCGTCGCTGCCCGGACGCA
>WOYR01000235.1:0-1986 GCA_011620705.1 Microbacteriaceae bacterium
AGGCGATGTCCGGGTGGTTCTCGAGGAACTCGGCGATCGCCTGGGTGTTCTGCACGTGGCGCTCGATCCGCAGGCTGAGCGTCTCGACGCCCTGGATGAGCGCGAAGGAGCTGTCGGGCGAGAGGGCGGCGCCGGTGTCGCGCAGCAGCGTGACGCGGGCCTTGATGATGTAGGCGATGCCGTCGCCGACCGCCGCCGTATAGCTGGCGCCGCCGTACGAGGGGTCGGGCTCGGTGAGGCGGGGGAACTTCTCCACGTTCTTCGACCACTCGAACCTGCCTCCGTCGACGATGAGGCCGGCGATGACCGTGCCGTGGCCCCCCAGGAACTTGGTGGCAGAGTGCACCACGATGTCGGCGCCGAAGTCGAAGGGCTTGATCAGATACGGCGTCGCGATGGTGTTGTCGACGATCAGGGGGATGCCGTTGTCGTGCGCGACCTTCGCCACGTTCTCGATGTCGAGGATGTTGATCTTCGGATTGCCGATGGTCTCGGCGAAGAACAGCTTGGTGTTGGGGCGGACGGCGGCTGCCCATTCGGCGACGTCATCCTGGTTCTCGACGAAGGTGACCTCGATGCCCAGCCTGGCCAGCGTGTGCTTGAACAGGTTGTACGTGCCGCCGTAGATCGAGCTGGACGAGACGATGTGGTCGCCTGCTTCTGCGATGTTGAGCACGGCGTAGGTGATCGCCGCGGAGCCGGATGCCGTGGCGAGCGCAGCGGTGCCGCCCTCGAGCGCGGCGATGCGCTGCTCGATGACATCGGTCGTCGGGTTCATGATGCGGGTGTAGATGTTGCCGAACTCGGTGAGGGCGAACAGGTTCTTCGCGTGCTCGGTGCTTTCGAAGACGTAGGAGGTCGTCTTGTAGATCGGCGTGGCCCTGGCGTGGGTGACCGGGTCGGGAGCCGAACCGGCGTGGATCTGCAGCGTCTCGAACCTGTAGTCGGACATGGGGTGCTCCTTCAGTGGATGTGGCGATGGGTTCTCGGAAGTCGTGCACGACAGTATGGGCAGCGGGGCGAGGCCGCAACGAAGGCTGCAACGGGGAGTAACAGAACGCTCAACGACCCGTCCGACCCCGCGGTCGGCCGGGTGGATCCCCGCCAGGCCCGACGAGGTCCCGGTGCTGGGCGGTGCGTCGCCATCGCTACCCTGGAGGCATGGTGAAGCGGGTGGTCGTGACCGGTGCGAGTTCCGGGATCGGGGCCGCCACCGCGCGGCTGTTCGCGGGGCACGGCTGGGACGTGGTGGGGGTCGCCCGCCGCGCCGACCGGCTGGCCGAGCTGGCGGAGCAAATGACGGCGCAGGGCACGGGCATCCGCACCATCGCCGCCGACCTCACCGTGCAGGCCGATGTGGACCGGGTGCGCGATGAACTCGCGGCGCTCGGCCCCGTGCACGGCCTCGTCAACAACGCGGGCGGGGCATTCGGCATGGGCCCGATCGAGACCTCCGACGTCGAGGACTGGCGCGCGATGTACGACATCAACGTGCTGGGCACCCAGCGGATGATCGCGGCGCTGCTGCCGCTGCTGCGCGACGGCGCCCGGGACGCCGGCTCCGCCGACATCATGACCGTCACCTCCATCGCCGGCCACATCGCCTACGAGGGCGGTGCCGGTTACAACGCCGCCAAGTTCGCCCAGCACGCGCTCGTTGCCGTGCTGCGCCTCGAGCTCGCCGGCGAGCCGATCCGCGTGCTCGAGATCGCGCCGGGCATGGTCAAGACCGAGGAGTTCTCACTCACCCGCTTCAAAGGCGACCGGGCGAGGGCCGACGCGGTCTACGACAACGTGCCGGAGCCGCTGCTGGCCGAGGACATCGCGGAGGCGATCGTGCACGCCATGGAACTGCCCGCCCACGTCAACCTCGATCTGATCACGATCAAGCCGGTGGCGCAGGCCGCGCCGCACAAGGTCATCCGCGGCGAGCTGACGCCGAAGGGCTGACGCCGAAGGGCTGAGGCGGCGGGGGCCGTTCGGCGG
>WOYR01000235.1:2086-4484 GCA_011620705.1 Microbacteriaceae bacterium
GCTGACGCCGAAGGGCTGACGCCGAAGGGCTGAGGCGGCGGGGGCCGTTCGGCGGCTCAGTCGGCGGGGATATCGGCGGCGGGAGAGTCCGCGGCGCCCACGGCATCCCCGACGAGGTCGACCTCCGAGTCCGAGAATGCGAGCTTCGGCACCAGGAACAGCAGCACGGCCGCGACCAGCGCCCCGGCGCCGCAGATGGACCACACCGCGATGTAGGCGGCCAGCCCGGCACCGCTGGTGCTCGCCGTCGAGGTGAGGCCCACGTGCAGGATCACGCCGAACACCGCCGAGGCGAAGGCGCCTCCGATGGTCTTCGTGGTGTTGGTGAGGCCGGTCGCGATCCCGGACCTGCCGGCAGGAGCGGCGGCGGCGGCCGCCGATGGCAGCGCGGCGATGAGCGCGCCCGAGCCGAGACCCGCGATCACCATGTTCAGCACGACCTGCCAGAACTGATCGTGCAGCGGGATGAAGAGCAGATACCCGCCAGCGACGAAGAAGCTGGCGACAATCAGGGCGGTGCGCGGCGTCGCGCGCCGGGCGAGGATCGGGAACAGCAGCGCCCCGACGATGAGCGCGACCAGGTAGCCGCCGATCAGGTAGGAGATCGCCTCCGCGGCGAGGTTCAGCCCGTAGCCCAGCTCCGCGGGGTCGGCGGCGGCGAAGGTCGACAGCGGGATCTGCGCGCCGAGCACGCTGATCCCGAACAGGCCAGCGGTGAGCTGCACGGGCCACATGTTCGGCTTGGCCAGCATCCGCAGATCGATCGCCGGGTCTGTCTTGCGGCGCTCCCACCGCGCGAAGGGGATGAAGATCAGCAGGCCGAGCACGATCGGCACCCAGACCGTCCAGCTGCCAGGTCCGTTGAGCCGGAGGAAGGTGAGTCCGCCCGTGATGAACAGCAGCGCCAGCGCCAGCAGCACGAAGCCGCCGCCGTCGAGCATGCGGCCGGGGATCGGGATCGACTCGCGCACGCCGAACAGGATCGCGAAGAAGACCAGGGTGACGCAGGCCGCCGGCACGGCGAGCGTTGCCGGGAAGCTGTGACCGCTCGCCGCGAACACCCTGCTGCCCGCCAGCGCGCCGAGGATCGCGCCGGCCTCGAGGGCCACCACCAGCAGGCCCGCCGCCCGCCGCGTGGTCGATGCGCTGTTGCCGGTGCGCCGGCCGCGGTCGAAGATGAGCGCCACCTCCAGCGGCAGCCACACGACGTAGAAGCCCTGGAAGGCGAAGGCGATCAGGTAGCCGGCGAAGCTGCCAGATGCCACCATCCCCCAACTCGCGAGCGCCGTCACCGCGGTCGAAGCCAGCAGGACGCGCTTGTGGCCGAACATGTCGCCGAGCTTCGCGAGCACCGGCACCACCAGCGCGGACACCAGCAGCTGAGCCGCCTCGGTGAAGTTGTAGTCGGCGGTCGTCGCGCCGATGTGGCCGGCGATCTGCGTCGCGATCGGCACGTAGTAGCCCTGCAGGATGCCGCTGGTCAGCTCGACCAGGAACAGGAAGCCGACGAGCCCGAACGCCATCGTCCGGAAGGGGACGCGGTCCGTGGACATGCTCGGATGCTACCGAGTTCTCACCGCCCCCCGGCGCTGGACTAGCGTTGACCTGTGAACGACGAGCGGGAGATCCTGAGCTACGAACTGTTCGGAATCGCGGCGCGGCAGCTCGCGGAGACCATCGCCGCCGACAATTTCCGCCCGGACGCCGTTGTCGGCATCGCGCGCGGCGGCCTCGCGCTGGCCGGGGCGCTCGGCTATGCCCTCGACCTCAAGATGCTGGGCAGCCTGAACGTCGAGTTCTACACCGGGGTCGGAACGACCCTCGACACCCCGATCGTGCTGCCCCCGACCCTCGACCAGGATTCGCTCGCCGGCAAGAGCATCCTGCTGGTGGATGATGTCGCCGACTCGGGCCGCACCCTCAAGCTGGTCGTCGAACTGCTCCGCGCCCGGGGCAGCGAGGTGCGCACGGTCTGCCTGTACAGCAAGCCGACAACGGTCGAGGAGCCCACATATGTGTGGAAGAAGACCTCGCGCTGGATCAACTTCCCGTGGAGCGCCGACGGGCCGGTCCCCTACCCCGAGGGCGCTGCTGCGGGCTACGCGGGCCACTGAGACCGGGACCCCGGGCGCGTGACCCAGCCGACGGCGGCACCAGGGCCGCGCCCGCTCGTCGAGCTCATCGACCCCGGATGGGCGGCGGCGCTCGAGCCGGTCGCCCAGGACATCGCGCGCTTGGGCGACTGGCTGCGCGCGGAGGTCCGCGCAGGGCGGCCGTACCTCCCCGCGGGCAGGAATGTCCTCAGGGCTTTCGAGGCCCCGTTCGCGGCGGTCAAGGTGCTCGTCGTCGGGCAGGACCCGTATCCGACGCCCGGGCATCCGGTCGGCCTCGCGTTCTC
>WOYR01000247.1:0-2078 GCA_011620705.1 Microbacteriaceae bacterium
CCATCCGGATCGCGCCATCCATCCGGACGGTCTCACCGTTGAGGTAGTCGTGCTCGGCCAGCATCGTCACCAGCTGAGCGTATTCCTCGGGACGGCCCAGCCGGTGCGGGAAGGGGACGCTCGCGGCGAGCGAGGCGTTGACCTCCTCACCGAGCGAGGCGAGCATCGGGGTGTCCATGATGCCCGGGGCGATCGTGTTGACCCGGATGCCGTTGCGGGCCAGATCGCGAGCCGCCGTGATCGTCATCGCCACCACACCGCCCTTCGACGCGGAGTACGCGATCTGCCCGATCTGGCCCTCGTAGGCGGCGACCGATGCGGTGTTCACGATGAGGCCGCGCTGGCCGAACTCATCGGCCGGCTCCGTCTGCGCGATCACCTCGGCAGCGAGCCGCATGACGTTGAAGGTGCCGACGAGGTTGACGGCGATGGTCTTCTGGAAGGTCGCGAGGTCGTGCGCACCCTTCGATGAGAGGATGCGCTGAGCCGGGGCGATGCCGGCGCAGTTCACGACGAGGCGCAGCGGCGGGCCGGCAGCGCCGATGCCTGCCAGGGCCACGAGCACGTCCTCCTCGCGGGTCACGTCGCCGCCGACCAGCCGGACCCCGGCCGGGGGCGGGGATGCCGGCTTCTCGACCGCGCCGGGGAGGTCGAAGCCGACCACCTGCGCGCCCTTCGAAGCCAGGAGGGCCGCAGTGGCGGCTCCCAGCCCGGAGGCCGCACCGGTCACGAAGGCGGTGATTCCGGTGATCTGCATCGTTGCCCTTTCATCTGCGTCGTCGCATCGCCCACGACCACCGTACGACGTTTCGGGCTGGTCTCGGCAACTGTACGCGCGTATCATCTTGCGTACAGTTACTCCGCCGTGAGCTTGGAGTCCGATGCCCGTCGACCGTCTGCTCCCCACCGAGGAGGCGCACGACCTCATCGACCTGGTTCGCGACTTCGCCGACCGCGAGCTCGCGCCGATCGTCGACGAGTCCGAGCGGCACGAGATCTACCCCGACGGCCTGTTCGCGAAGATGGGCGGGCTCGGCCTGCTCGGGCTGCCGTACCCGGAGGACCAGGGCGGCGGAGGCCAGCCGTACGAGGTCTATCTGCAGGTGCTCGAGGAGCTCGCCTCCCGCTGGGCGACGGTCGCCGCCGCGACCAGCGTGCATGTCATGTCGTGCTTCCCGCTCGCGAACTTCGGCACCGACAGCCAGAGGAGCGAGTGGCTGCCGCGGATGCTGCGCGGCGAGCTGATCGGCGGCTACAGCCTCTCCGAGCCCCAGGCCGGGTCCGACGCGGCGGCCCTCAGCTGCCGCGCCGAGCGGATCGACGGTCCAGAGGGCGGCTACCGCATCACCGGGACCAAGGCCTGGGTCACCCACGGCGGCAAGGCCGGCTTCTACATCCTGTTCGCGCGCACAGGCGCCGGCAGCCACGGCGTCTCCGCCTTCCTGGCGCCGGGCGAGGCGGATGGCCTCTCCTTCGGCAAGCCGGAGAGAAAGATGGGACTGGATGCGATCCCGACCACCAGCGTGCACTGGGACGGCGTCGTGCTGGACGCCGACCGCCTCATCGGCGCAGAGGGCCAAGGGCTGCCGATCGCCTTCAGCGCCCTCGACTCCGGCCGGCTCGGCATCGCCGCAGTCGCCACCGGTCTCGCCCAGGCCGCACTCGACGTGGCCATCGAGTACGCCCACGAGCGCACCGCCTTCGGCAAGCCGATCGCGGATCACGAGGGACTCGGGTTCCTGCTGGCGGATATGGCGGCGGGCGTCGACACCGCGCGCGCGGGCTATCTCGACGCGGCACGGCGGCGCGATGCCGGGATGCCGTACAGCCGCCAGGCGTCCGTCGCCAAGCTGACCGCGACCGACACGGCCATGCGCGTGACCACGGATGCCGTGCAGGTGCTCGGCGGCTACGGCTACACCCGCGACTTCCCGGTCGAGCGCTTCATGCGCGAGGCCAAGGTGATGCAGATCTTCGAGGGCACCAATCAGATCCAGCGCCTGGTGATCGGGCGCGGGCTGCAGAGCTCGCGCAGCCGCGCGGTGGAACTCAAAGCCGAGGTCGTCTCCGACCTCAGC
>WOYR01000247.1:2178-4481 GCA_011620705.1 Microbacteriaceae bacterium
TAGTCACTCCAGCGCCCGCAGCCGCGGCGCCAGGTCGCGCTCGAACAGCTCGAGGAAGCGGCGCTGGTCGTGCCCCGGCGCATGGAACACGAGGTGGTTGAGGCCGGCGTCCACGTACTGCTTCACGGCCGCCACCACCTCGTCCGGGTCGGAGCCGACGATCCATCGCTGGGCGATCTGCTCGATCGGCAGGGCGTCCGCCGCCTTCTCCATCTCGATGGGATCGGTGATGCTGTGCTTCTGCTCGACGCTCAATGACAGCGGCGACCAGAACCGGGTGTTCTCGAGCGCCACCTTCGGGTCGGTGTCGTAGCTGAGCTTGATCTCGATCATCCGATCGATCGCGGCGACGTCTCGGCCGGCCTTCTCGGCGCCCTCCTTCACCGCCGGGATGAGCTCATCGGTGTAGAGCGCCATGCCCTTGCCCGAGGTGCAGATGAAGCCGTCCCCTGCACGGCCGGCATAGCGCGCCACCACCGGACCACCCGCGGCGACATACACCGGGATCGGCGTCGCGGGCCGGTCGTAGATGCTCGCGCCGTGGGTCGAGTAGTACTCGCCCTGGAAGTCGACGCGGTCGCGCGTCCACAGCTCGCGCATCAACTCGACGGCTTCGCGCAGGCGGGCGAAGCGCTCCTTGAAGTCGGGCCAGCTCTGCTCGCCCGCCCCGCGGAACCCGGTGGCGATCTCGTTCAGCGCCTCGCCGGTGCCGACGCCGAGCATGATCCGGCCCGGATACATCACGCCCATGCTCGCGAAGGCCTGCGCGATCACCGCCGGGTTGTAGCGGAAGGTCGGGGTGATCACGGAGGTCCCGATCTGGATGGTGCTGGTGCGCTCGCCCACCGCCGCCATCCAGGTCAACGAGAACGGGGCGTGCCCCCCCTCGTGCCGCCACGGCTGGAAGTGGTCGCTGACCGCGACGCTCTCCATCCCGTGCGCCTCGGCCGCCACGGCGATCTCCACCAGCTCGCGCGGGTCGAACTGCTCGGCGGATGCCTTGTATCCGAGTTTCAGGGCCACCGGGTCTCCTTCGTCGTCCTCCATTGTCCTCCGCGCAGGCGGGGCCGACGACGCGGGACGCTACGACGCCGGCGTCTCCTGGGTGCCCATCAACTGCGCGCGGCCCACCAGGTGCTCGCGCAGCAGGAAGCCGAGGACGGCGGGGGTGGCGTCATCCGGGACCTGGAGGTGATCGGTCGACAGGGCGCTCACGGTGAAGAAGTAGCGGTGCGGCCCGTCGCCGGGGGGCGGGGCGGCTCCCATGAAGACGGGCCGGCCCATCTCGTTCTTGACCGGCTTGGCCGGGGCGGGCAGCTCGGCGTCGCCGGCCAGCTCGGTGACATCGCCGGGGATGTCGTAGACCGCCCAGTGCCAGAAGCCGCTGCCGGTCGGGGCGTCGGGGTCGTAGAGCGTGATCACGAAGCTCTTCGTGCCGTCGGGGGCGCCCGACCAGCGCAGCGTCGGCCGGCGGTTGCCGGCGTCGGCGCGGGCCCAGTCCGGGAGCGGCTCGCCCTCCTGGAAGTCCGGGCTCTCGAGCGTGAAGGTCGGCACCTCGGGGAGGCGCCAGTTGGGGTGGTTGGTCATGCCTCCAGCCTGCATCCTCGCGGGATGCCGCGCCAGCGTCGAGGCATGAAGCAATGCATTCAATCAGCAGCGGGTGCGGCCGGGGCGATGTCGGTGGGATCGGCCGGATCGACGGTCCGGGAGTTGTTGACCTTCCGATCCACCTCATAGCTGGTGATCGTGCTCGCCACCCCCGCGGAGACATCGCGCAGCATGCTGAGCATCCCATCCCGGTGGCCTTCGTCCTCGAGCTTGGCCGGACTCAGCCACTCCCCGTACACGTCCGGGGTCAGGAACGCCGGCATCCGGTCGTGCACCTCGCCCGATGCATCGCGGGCCTCGCGGGTGATGATCGCGGTCGACACCTCCCATTCCTCACCGACCTTGCGGGCCGTGCAGATCCCCGCCGCCGCGAGCAGCGGCGATCGGCCGTGGATGAAGTAGGGGAACTTCACCCCGGCGCGCTCCACCCACTCGTAGTAGCCGCGCATCGGCACGATGCACCGCGAACTCGCGAACGCGCCCTTCCACAACCCGTTCGTCGCCAACGCCTCGATCCTGGCGTTGAACTGCGGGCGCTTCGAGTCCTTCATGAACGCCGGGTGGAAGTCCCACACCGCGGGCTGGACGGTGCGGGCGACCTCCCCGGTGGCCTTGTCGCGGCGCTCTCGGATCACCGGAACCACATCGGTCGGCGCGATCGAGTACGAGATCCTCCAGTCGCGGAAGTCGTTCCC
>WOYR01000087.1 GCA_011620705.1 Microbacteriaceae bacterium
GCCGCCGGGCGCGACATCCGTCAGGTGGAAGACCTCGGCGCGCAGGTCGACCAGCGTCGCCAGGTCGAGGCCCGCCAGATCGGTGCCGCCCTCGTACCGGTGATAGGGGCTGTCGAGGTAGGTGCCCGTGTTGCCGATCATCGTGATGATGTCCATGGCGAACTGGGTGCCGGGCGCATAGTGCGAGATCGACTCCTCGCGGGTCAGGTGCGGGGTGAACACGGGAGCGGGCAGGCCGGGGTAGGTGACCAGTCCCTCACGGATGACATGGCTCAGGTCGACGACCCGCCGCACGCCGGCGGCGCGCGCAGCGGCGTTCGCCTGGCGCTCGGATTCAGCTGCGGACACGGGTGCGGGCCTTCCGGATCACGGTCGCCGCGACGGCGACCAGGGCGAGGGTGTGGGGACTAGAGCTGCTCGAGCGCTCCGAGCAGATCGCCGAGCAGGTCGTCGACGCCTTCGATGCCCACCGACAGCCGCACGACGCTGTCCGGCACCTCGAGCGAGGTGCCCTTCACCGAGGCGTGCGTCATCTCCGCCGGGTAGCACATCAGCGACTCGACGCCGCCGAGCGACTCCGCGAGCTGGAACAGCTTCGTGGACTCGGCGAACTTCCGCGCCGCCGGCCCGTCGGCCAGCTGCAGCGAGATCATCCCGCCGAAGTGCTTCATCTGCCGCGCCGCGAGCTCGTGGCCGGGGTGGTCGGGCAGGCCGGGGTAGTAGACGGCGCCGATCTTCGGGTGCCCGACGAGCTTCTCGGCGATGGTCTGCGCGTTGGAGGAGTGCCGGTCCATGCGCACCGCCAGAGTCTTGATGCCCCGGATGGTGAGCCAGGCATCCATCGGCCCTGAAACGGCGCCGACGGCGAACTGGAGGAAGGCCACCCTGTCGGCCAGGCTCTCGGCAGCACCATCGGCGCCCACGATGACGGTGTCGTCCTTCACGACGAGGGCGCCGCCGAGCACGTCGCTGTGGCCGCCCAGGTACTTGGTGGTGGAGTGCATGACCACATCGGCGCCGAGCGCGATGGGCTGCTGCAGGTAGGGCGAGGCGAAGGTGTTGTCGACCACGACGATCGCGCCGGCCGCGTGCGCGATCTCGGCCACCGCCGCGATATCGGTGATCTTCATCAGCGGGTTGCTCGGCGTCTCGAGCCAGACCACTCTCGTCGTCGGCCGCAGCGCCGCCCTCACTCCGTCCAGGCTCATCATCTCCACCGTCGACAGTTCGACGCCCCATGGTGCGAACACCCGGTTCACCAGCCGATGCGATCCGCCGTAGACGTCGTTGCCCATCAGCACGTGGTCGCCCGGCTTCAGGATGGCGCGCAGCAGGGTGTCCTCGGCGGCGAGGCCGCTGGCGAAGCTGAAGGCCCGATCGCCGCCTTCGAGCGCCGCCAGCAGTGTTTGGAGCGAGTCGCGGGTGGGGTTCCCCCCGCGCGCGTACTCGTACCCTCCGCGGAAGCCGCCGATGCCGTCCTGCACGAAGGTGGTGGTGAAGTAGACGGGAGGGATGACCGCCCCGGTGGTCGGGTCGAACTCCTGCCCGGCGTGGACGGCGGTGGTCGCGAAGTCGGTGGAGGGCTCGGGCATGGTGCTGTGAGTGGTCATCAGTGCTTTCTAGCGGTTGAGGAAGGTGAGCAGGTCGTGCCGGGTGAGCACGGCGGCGGGTTTGCCGTCGTCGGTGACCATCAGCGCGTCGGCGTCGCGCAGCTGCTCGCGCGCCGACTTCACCGATTCGTGCCTCCCGATCAACGCGAAAGGCGGCCCGATCAATCCCGAGACCGGATCGGTGAGCGCCGCGCGGCCGCTGAACACGGCATCCACCAGGCTCTTCTCGTCGAGCGAGCCGACCACCTCGCCCATCACGACCGGAGGCTCGGCGCTCAGCACCGGCACCTGGGAGACGTCGTACTCCTTGAAGATGCCGATCACGTCGCGCACCGTGTCGCTGGGGTGGGCGTGGATGAACTCCGGCAGCAGGCCGTTCTTGCTGCTCACGATGTCACCGACGGTCGTGCCCTCGTCGGCGGGCAGGAAGCCGTAGCTGCGCATCCAGCTGTCGTTGAAGATCTTGCCGAGGTAGCCGCGTCCGCCGTCGGGCAGCAGCACGACCATGACATCCTCTGGGCCGAGCGTGCGCGCAACCTTGAGGGCGGATGCCACCGCCATCCCGCTCGATCCGCCGACGAGCAGCCCCTCCTCGCGCGCGAGGCGGCGGGTGAGTTCGAACGACTCGGCGTCGGATGCCGGCACGATCTCGTCGACGACCGATGGATCGTATGCGGCGGGCCAGAAGTCCTCCCCGACGCCCTCGACCAGGTACGGCCTGCCCGTGCCGCCGGAGTACACCGAGCCTTCGGGATCGGCGCCGATCACGCGCACGCGTCCGTTCGAGACCTCCTTGAGGTACCGGCCGGTGCCGCTGATCGTGCCGCCGGTGCCGACGCCGGCGACGAAGTGGGTGATGCGCCCGTCGGTCTGCTCCCAGATCTCGGGCCCGGTGGTCTCGTAGTGGCTGAGCGGCCCGTTCGGGTTGGAGTACTGGTCGGGCTTGAAGGCGCCAGGGATCTCCCGCGCGAGCCGATCGCTCACCGAGTAGTAGCTCTCGGGGCTGTCGGGCGCGACGGCGGTGGGGCAGACCACGACCTCGGCCCCGTAGGCCATGAGGGTGTTCCGCTTGTCCTCGCTGACCTTGTCGGGGCAGACGAAGACGCAGCGGTAGCCGCGCTGCTGCGCGACCAGGGCGAGCCCGATCCCGGTGTTCCCGCTGGTCGGCTCGACGATGGTGCCGCCCGGCCTGAGCCTGCCCTCCCGTTCGGCCGCGTCGATGATGCGCACGGCGATGCGGTCCTTCGAGGAGCCGCCGGGGTTCAGGTACTCGATCTTCGCGAGCACCAGCGCGGCCACGCCCTCGGTCACCTTGTTCAGCTTGACCAGCGGGGTGTGCCCGATCAGCTCGAGCACGGTCTCGGCGTAGTCCATGCTGCGAGCCTAGTTGCGGGGTGGAGCATGTGACGGAGCCGCCCGAGTGCCGCGACTAGACCTCGAGCCCCGGCACCTCGGCGGCAGCCAGCTGCTCGGCGAAGAGCTTCGAGTAGACCCCCTCGCTGCGCAGGAGCTCTGCGTGCGTCCCGCGCTCGACGATCCGCCCGGACTCGACGACGAAGATCACGTCGGCGGCCACGACGGTCGAGAGCCGGTGGGCGATCGCGATCGTCGTGCGGCCGCGCGCTGCCCGGTCGAGGGCGCGCTGCACGATGCGCTCCGACACCGTGTCGAGAGAGCTCGTCGCCTCGTCGAGGATGAGCACCGCCGGGTCCTTGAGGAGCACGCGGGCGATCGCGACGCGCTGCTTCTCGCCGCCGCTCAGCCGGTAGCCGCGCTCCCCCACGATCGTGTCGTATGCATCCGGGAAGGAGACGATCGTCTCGTGGATGTTCGCCGCCTTGGCTGCGGCGATCAGCTCATCGTCTGCGGCGCCCGGCTTCGCGTAGCGCAGGTTCTCGGCGATCGTCGCGTGGAAGAGGTAGGTCTCCTGGCTCACGATCCCGATCGCTCCGATCAGCGACTCCTGCTGCAGTTCGCGCACATCGTCGCCGGCGAAGCGGACCGCGCCCCCGCTCACGTCGTAGAGGCGCGGAACCAGGTAGGAGACGGTCGTCTTGCCCGCCCCGGACGGTCCGACGAAGGCGGCGTACTGACCGGGCTGGATGTCGAGGCTGACCTCCTTGAGCGTGGCCGGCGAGTCCCGTGGCGCATCCGGGTAGCGGAACACCACCCGGTCGAACTGCACATGGCCGAGCTCGCCGGCGTTGACGGGGCGGGCATCCGGGGCGTCGGCGATCCGCGGCACCAGGTCGAGGTATTCGAAGATGCGGGCGAACAGCGCACTGGAGGTCTGCAGATCGAGCGCGATGCGCAGCAGCCCCATCAGCGGGTACAGCAGGCGGGACTGCACGGTGGTGAAGGCGACGATCGTGCCGGGCGTGACATCCACCTGGTGGAAGATCAGCCAGGCTGCGACCAGGTAGATCACGGCGGGGATCACCGAGAGGAACACGTTCACGATCGCGAAGAACCACTGCCCGCTCATCTGCTGGCGGATCTGCAGGGTGATCTGGTTGTCGTTCTCGTCGGAGTACCGGCCGATCTCGGCCTGCTGACGGTTGAAGCTCTTGGCCAGCAGGATTCCCGAGACGCTCAGCGTCTCCTGCGTGATCGCGGTCATCTCCGACAGCGACTCCTGCGTCTTGGCGGCGATCCGCGCGCGCACCTGCCCGACCCGGCGCTGCGCGATCACCAGCGCCGGCAGCAGGATGATCGCCACGATGGTCATCTGCCAGCTGAGCAGCAGCATCGCGGCGAAGGCGGCGATCACGGTGACGGTGTTGCCGACGACGCTCGAGATCGTGTTGCTGAGCACGCCGGCCACGCCGCC
>WOYR01000100.1 GCA_011620705.1 Microbacteriaceae bacterium
CGATCAGATCGCCCAGCCGCCCCAGCAGGGGTTGCCCGACGGCGCTGGCCAGGTAATAGCTCGCGATGAGCCAGGACGTCGAGGCGAAGTCGACGTCGAAGGCGAGGCGGATGTCGATGAGCGCCACCGCGATCATCGACGAGTTCAGGGGGTTGAGGAGCGTCCCCAACCCGATAGTGCCGAGCAGCCTCCACTGGAGGCCCGGCCGCCGCTCGTCGGTCATGGCCACAACGTATCCACATTCCTGGGAAGGTCCAGCCTCGGCGAACTGCGGCACGGGTGGATACCGCTTGCCACGCGCTACTGCTCGGCGTCGTCGCCCACGCGTTCGGGCGCTGTCCACGCCGTGCGCATCACGAGCCAGGTCAGCCACAGGATCACCGCATACAGCGGAACGCCGGTGACGAGCCGGGCCGCCGCCAGCGCGGAGGTGGCCTGTGCGAAGTAGAGCGGCAGTTCCGCGCCGAGCCGGATGAGGGCGAGCCCCACCCAGAACCAGGTGGCGATATACGCGACGCGCAGCTGCGCCCGGTCGGAGCGCCACTCCGGATCGCTCAGCAGCAGCGACGCCACGACCCCGATCAGCGGTCTGCGCACCGCGAGGCTCAGCAGCATCACGACCAGGATCCCTGCGTTGATGAAGAAGCCTGGCACGAAATTGTTCTCGGGCTTGTTCGTCAGCAGGGCGATGACCGCCGAGATGATGATGCCCAGGGCCCCAGCGATCGCCGTGGTCACCGGCTGCCTGCGCAGCAGCCGGATCGCGATGAAGACGAGCGTGATGACGACTGGTGCCGCGACCGACACCCACAGCGCCATGGTCCTGTCGAGGACAGCGATGGTGATCGTGTAGGTGATCAGGAACAGCAGGCCCGGAAGGATCGACTCGACGATTCCGCGGGCACCGCCCATCGCGGCGAGGAGGGTCGCCGCCGATGGCGCCCGATCCGGCGCGACGCGTCCCAGGCCGGAACGGCGCATCGCCTGCGCCATCGCCTCCCGCACACCGGGCTGGGACGCGCCTTCCGGGGCGGGATCGGGATGGGCGTCCGGCTCGTCCGCCATCAGACGCTCTGCGGCGCTCCGCCGCCCATCGAGGCGGGAACCTGCAGCGGGATCAGATCGCGCGGCGGCATCGGGATCGTGCCGCACACGACGACGATGCTGCGGAACAACTCCTCCACCTTCGCGGCGGCATCGGGATCGGCCAAGGCCTGCCCGCTGATGACGCCGCGGAGGAACCAGCGCGGCCCGTCGACGCCGATGAAGCGCGCGATGCGGGCGCCCGCGGGCTCCGAGCCGGGAGGAGCTGGGATCTCGGCGCGGATCTCCGGGCCGAAAGGACCGACGCTCGTCGACGTCGCGCCGCCCTGCCGGGCGATCTGGTCGACGATCTGGGCGCGGATCTCGTGCCACAGCCCGCTGTTGCGCGGAGCCGCGAACGGCTGCACCTGCAGCGTCGAGCCCGCGTAGTCCATGGCGACCGCCACGACGCGCTTGCTGCCCTCCTCCACCTCGAGCCGCAGCCCGAGCTCGGGGCGCGGCAGCACCTTCACCCCGCCCAGGTCGACGTACGGGCGGACATGGTTGGCCTCGGCCTCGTCCAGCGGGCCGTTGAGTTCGCGGTCGGCCGGCGCCGACTTCGGCTGCTCGTCCGGCGCCGGGACGCCGGAGGGGAGATCGGTCACGCTGGAGCTCCTGATCCGGCTGCCTGGGGTCTGACGTCATCGGCTCCGGCGGCATCGGCTCCGGCGGTGGCGCGGTAGCCGGTCGACCCGAATCCGCCGTCGCCGCGCTCCGTGCCGGGAAGGCGCTCCACGGGGACGAACCGCGCCCGCGTCACAGGCACGACGATGAGTTGCGCGATCCGGTCGCCCGCCGCGATCGTGTACGGCTCCGCGGCATCCGTGTTCAACAGGATCACCCGGATCTCGCCGCGGTAGCCGGCGTCGATCGTGCCTGGGGTGTTGACGAGCGTGATCCCGTGCCTGGCGGCCAGTCCGCTGCGGGGAACGATCAGGGCGGCGTACCCGTCCGGCAGGGCGATCGAGACGCCGGTGCCCACGATCGCGCGCTCCCCCGGGGCCAGGGTGACGTCATCCGTCGACAGCAGATCGGCGCCCGCATCACCCGGATGCGCGTACTGCGGAGCCTCGGCTCCGCGCAGCAGCACCTCGACGGTCTCGGTCACCCAACGAGGCTAGCCCATGGTCGAATAGGACCATGCCGAACTCCGCTTGGTCGAATCCCACGGGCCCGAAGTATCGGGAGCGCCTCTGGCCCGCGGCGTGGGTGTTCGTCGCGACCGCGCTGGTGATCCCGGCGAGCCTGCTGGTGTTCCTGCCGATCTCCCAGTTGGCGGGCGTGATCTCGGCCGTGGTGCTCTACGGCGGGATCGTGATCGCCCTGCTCGCGACCACGCCGACCGTCGAGGTGACCGATGAGGAGTTCGCCGCGGGACGCGCGCGGCTCCCCCGCTCCGTGATCGCCGGAGTCGGCGCGTACACAGGAGCCGAGGCGACGGCGGAACGCGGAACCCGGCTGGACGGACGGGCGTGGCTGCTGCTGCGCGGCTGGATCCCGGGCATCGTGCATGTGACGCTGGACGACCCCAACGACCCGACGCCGTACTGGCTGGTGTCGACACGGCATCCGGAGGAGCTGGCGGCGGCGCTGACCGGCGCGAACACGAGTCCGGTGAAGGGCTAAGCCGCGCACTCCTTGCAGATCGGCCCGAGCTTGGTGTCGTGATCGAACTGCGACTGCAGCTTCACGAGGAAACAATTGACGCAGGTGAACTCGTCGGCCTGCGGAGGGAGGACGACCACGTCGAGATCGAGGTCCGACAGGTCCTGACCGGCCAGTTCGAAGCCGGGGTTGTCGGCGTCATCCACATCGACGACCCCCGACATCTTGTCGGGGACACGCTCCTGAAGGGCCTGGATCGAGTCGGTGTCCTCGTCCGTCTTCCTCGGTGCGTCGTAGTCGGTTGCCATGCCCATCCATCTCGTGAAGTACCGCGTGCGCCTCAATCGGCGGCGACAGTCTGCAACATCGGACCTGGATTAGCAAACCGTTGAGAACAACTCCTCGCCGCTGCCGGATCAACTGACGGCGCGCCCGCGTTATTCCCCGGATTCCGGCCTGAGCCGTGTCATCCTGTGGGGGATTCGTGACGGCTGGAGGTCGTTCGGCATGGAAGAGCTGAAGGTCATCGGAGTGGAAGACGGGGCCCTTCTCGTCGCATCCGACGACGGGACGAGGTTCCGCCTGCACGTCGACGAAGCGCTGAGGTCCCGACTGCGGCAGAGCTCGTCCGCGCAGGGCGCCGAGCGAAAGCTCGCCCCCCGGGAGATCCAGGCCCACATCCGGTCCGGGATGTCGGCGGAAGACGTCGCAGCGGTGACCGGCGCCCCGCTCGACTACATCCAGCGCTTCGAGGGCCCGGTGCTCGCCGAGCGCGAATACGTCGTCGAGTCGGCTCTCAACATCGCGGTGCACACTGCGGTGGAGACCGACCCGCTCGCCGGCGGGGCGACCTTCGGCTCGGTGATCCGCAGCCGGCTCGCCGAGATGAGCGCCATCAATGAACGCTGGGCCAGCTGGAAGGAGCAGGGCGGCGGCTGGATCGTCAAGCTCACCTTCGTCTCCGAGCAGATCGAGCGCGACGCGCGCTGGTCGTTCGACCCGAAGAAGGCTGCTCTGGCCCCGTTGAACCCCGAGGCGGTGTCGCTCTCGCAGCAGGGCGGACTGCCGCCGAGCCTGATCCCCCGCCTGCGAGCCGTGCCCCTGGACGAGCTCGCCGACACCGGGCGCTTCGACAGCGGCGCCTTCCAGGTGCCGCCAGGCGAGACCGGCGAGGCCGGCGTCATCGAGGCCGTTTCGATGGTCTCCATCGTCGAGTTCGACAGCGGGGCGCACAGTGCCGCACACAGCGGAAGGTCCGGCGCCGCCGAATCCGAGACGGATGCCGCTCCCGCCGGTCACCACCAGACCGCGGACCTCCTCGAGGCGCTGCGCCGTCGCCGTGGCGAGCGGGACCCGATGGATCTCGAGCACGAGGAGTCGATGGCTGCGCATCCGTCCACCGGCACAGTGCGCCTGATCGACATCCCGCTGGACACCGCGACCGACAATCCGGTCGTCTCGCAGGGCACGCCATCCGCAGGCGCCACCCGCGAGACCGGACCGCTCGGCAAGCGCAAGGGCCGTGCGGCGATGCCGAGCTGGGACGAGATCGTGTTCGGGGCTCGCTCCGACGACGACCTGTAGTTCTTCACATCCCTCCCGCCGGCGGGGTCGGCCTGCGACCGGCTTGCCGAGTTGCGCGCCCTGCGGCTCATGATTCGTGCGATACCGACGGAATGACTCGGATCCGGGGTCGGTTTCGCACGAATCGGGAGGGG
>WOYR01000049.1 GCA_011620705.1 Microbacteriaceae bacterium
GTCCTCCGGGCCGTGCGTGCTGACCAGACTGAGAAGGAGAGTGCGCAAGAACTCGCTCTTGCCGGATCCGGTCGCGCCGATGCAGATGCCATGCGGGCCCATGCCCCCGTGCGCCGACTCCTTGAGGTCGATGTAGACCGTCCGTCCGTCATCACCGACGGCGACCGGCACCCGCAGGAAGTCGTGAAGTGATCGCTGCGTCCACCGGTCGGGCGTGACGTCGGTGATCGAATCGATGTCGAGCAACTCGAGAGCGCCGATCTGGCGGTCGTCTGCAGCCTCATCCCGAGAAGCGGCCGACAGGCGCAACGGTGCAAGCCGAGAGGCGACCCCGGCGAACATCGCGGGCGTCATGGAGTCTGCGGTGGCCATGGTGACCGACCCCGGAGTACGGATGTCTTCAACGGCGATGGACCGGTCGTCGGCGACGGTGAGTCGCAGTTGCGTGTCTCCTGGCTCGTGAAGGCGGCTGCTGACCAGGGTCAACACGGTGATTCCGAGCTGGGCCGCAGAGGCAACGCCCTCCGGAAGTGGGAACGCCGTCGCCGGCCGCCCGGTGTCATCGATCACGATCAGCAGCGGCGTCTCCGGGCTGTCGAGGCCGCCATTGCCCCGACTTCTCGTCGTGAATCGCGAAGCCCGCGAGCTGATCTCTCCCTCGACGAGATGGGCGAGCTCGGCGACCGTCGGCGCGATCCGTCGCGCGGGCACCGGGCCATCCCATTCGTCGGTCAGTGAGTGGGGCAACAGGTCGACGTCAGACCACTCGGCCAGCTTGTCCTGCGGAATGACGAACCCGATCTCGAGGTCGTTGGGAGAGTGGAACACGGCCAGGTTGGCGATCATCGCCCTCACCGTCGGATAGAGCCGGACGGGTTCCCCCACCACCGACACCTGGCTGACACCGCGCAGCGCGAGGGTGACCGGCATCCCGGCGATGCCGGTGTAGCTGTCCGCGACAGTGCGCGCTTCGGCCGCCATGATGGGGTCGAACGGTTGCACGGGGTTGGGCTCCACCGGCACCGTGAGCCCGAACCATCGCCGGCGACCAGTGCCCACCCGCACGGTGAGAAAGTCCGAATCCTGGCGGCGACGCTCCCAGAGCCTCTCCGGGTTCGAGGCGATCTCGCCGAGTCGGGTCGGAGCCGGATTCAGGGTGAGCGCGCGCTCTCGGATCTCGGCGTGCTCGCCCCGCAGCCGTGAGCGGGTCTTCTCCAGGTGGTCGAGATAGCGCTCACGTTCCCGTTTGCGCGTGCGGCTGGCAGCTCCTCGGTGACCGAGTGCCATCCCCACTCCGCCGATCAAGGCGACAACCAGCACCATGGCGCCGACGACGACCATGATCGGGTTGCCGCGCAAGGCCACCATCATCGTGATGGATGACATCGACCCGAGCACCGGCAGCATCGACTGAACGGGCAGCCCGCCGACAGCGGCATCGCCTTGCTGCGGCGGTGCGGCGAGCGGGACCTCGTCCGGCGGACTCAGCGGCACGGTCGCCCGTGCCGGCCGGTGGATGATCTTGGTGGTCATTCGGCATCCATTCTCGGAATGCTCAAGCGCATCAGGTTCGCCGCGGTCGCGATCGCCGAGGTTTCCGTGCTGGGCCGCGGTCGACGCCCCTGCACCAGCGAGTCATCGTGCCCGAATCGCACAACAGGAAAGGGCAACCGCGGCGCGACCAGCCGCGGCCATGTGGAGCGGGTGCGCGCAACATCGACGAACGCCACCATCACCCGAGGACCGTCCGGTTCGGAGTGCATGGCGCGAGCCAGGGCGACAGCGGATTCCGCGTCGGCCCGACCGAAGGGACTCACCAGGCAGACGGCCTGCGCGGTGCGGGTCGCTGCCACGGCCGCGGCCAGGTTCGGTTGTGGATGCCAGTCGGTGCAGACCACGTCGAAATGGCGTGAGATCGGCGCCACGCGCTGAAACCAGTCGGCGCTGGTGGTGGCTTCCGAGTCGGTGGATGCGGGGCCGGGCAGGCGGCCAACGCTCCCCACCCAGACGCCGTAGCCGTATCCGAGCACCCCGGACAGCTCGCGGGGTAGGCCGGTCAGCTGGTGCATCGGGGGAGTCTGCCGGCCCATGGCCAGGAGCGAACCGGGGCCCGTGTCCGAAGTTTCAAGAAGAAGTGTGCGACCTGAGCGGCCTTGGGCGAGCGCCCGAGCGGTCAGCGCAGCGACCGTCGAGGTGCCCGCCTGGGAAGAAAGAGGCAGGAAAGCGAAACGACGACCGGTCGAGATCGGCGAACTGGCTGCTTCGGCGGCACTGATGAGCGCATCCTGCCGTGATGCCGTGAACGCGGGCCACGCCATCAGAAGACTCCGAGAACCAGTTCATAGACTCCGAAAACGCCCAGAACGGCCGGCACCATCCCCAGCACGGCGAGCCCTTCGAGTGCGTCGCCAAGTCGGCGCAGTCGCACACGAGTGTGGGGCCGAGGTCGCGCGAGCACGAGGATCGCGACCAGAACGACAGCGGCAGCGGCAGCGCCGCCCGTCGCCCACCCCGGAAGTCCGCCGTGCAAGGCCAAGCCGACCATCGGCCCCAGGACGCCTGCCGCCCACAGCGGCCACGCCTGAACCGCCAATGGCACCGCCCGGGTGCGAAGAAGGAGCACCAGCGCCAGAGCTCCTCCCAGTATTTCAGCCCAGACGGAGTTGTCGCGCACGAGTACGGCAGTTGCCACTGCGGCCGCGATCGCGAGCGCGTAGACGCTCCATCCGAATGTCCGGTACGCCAGGGCCACCCGCTCGAGGACGGTGCTCCGTTCCAGCGGTTCGCCGGCGATCGCCATGTCGTCGAGCGTCGCGACCTTCGAGAAGTTCAAGGCGATCACCGGAAGCAGACCGATCGCCGCCGTAACCAGCACGGTGGTAGTCGCGGCGATCCCGGTCGCCGGCACCCCCCAAGCAGACAGGGTCAGAGCAATCCCCGCAAGCACGACCCCTGCGGCGGAGCCGATCATCGGAGCCCGGTCGCGCTGCCCGACTCCGAATCCGAGGCCGATGGCGAGCCAACTGAGCCCGAACAGTGCGCACGCGAACGAGACTGGCGCATTCGGCAAGAAGCCGACGGTCCAAACGGTCGCGGCAGGGACCGCCCCGAGCGCGGCCGCCGCCGCGGCAACACCTCCCCAACTGGTGAACCGACCGATCGCCGCCGCCAGGATCGTCGCCGCGCCATAGACGGCTATTCCCCACCATGCTCCGCTCGCTGAGTCCGTGCCCGTGACCAGCGGCAACGTTCCCCCCAGAACGAGCGCCCCGATTCCCAGCGCTCCCGCGACTTCCCGGTGAGCGGCGCTCCACCGGGAGCCCGAGCTGTCGAGGGTCTCAGCGACCACATCGGTCACATCAGAGACCTCGGGCGGAGGCGGCGCGTCTTCGACTCGCACCAATCGCAGCACCTGGCCGTCGACGATGTGCTGCTCTTCGCAACTCGACCCAGGATCGATCTCGTCCCCAAGCGGGCCGACCATGGTCAACGCGCCGCTCGTCGCCGTGTAGTGCTCCTGGAGCAGGTTCGCGATGTCGGGAATGAGCGTCGCGAGTGGTTCCTCGGCGGGAACGACCATGGTGGCGCGCCGGGAAGAACCGATGACGGTGATGCGGGTGAACGTCGTCACAGAACGCTGCTTTCCGGGCCCGGCGGCTGGCTCATCGACGTGGGAGTCGATCCGGAGCTCGGCGCCTTGGCTTGTTGCTGGATCACGTTCATCGTGAACGCGACTCCGGCACACGCAGCACAGGCGACCGCCGCGAGCACGACCCCCACGAGCAGTCGATTCACCAGGGTGGATGCCACGCGCCGGCTCCCCAGCCTGCCGAACACGAATGCGGCGAGCAGCCGGTCCCGGTGAGTCCTGACCGCTTCGAGCATGGCCTGATCTTCGTGCCTACTCACCCTGCTGCTCCGCTTCGTCGGCCCGGACCCGCGACTCGAAGTGCACGACGTGCTGAGTGCCGAGTTCGAGGGTCTCGCCCCAGCTGACAGCGGTGCTCAGATGAGGTTCGAGTTTCGTGCGGGCACCGTCGATCGACCGCAACCACGTTCCATTGGTCGATCCCAGATCGGTGACGAAGAGGTGACCGTACGCATCTTGGTCAACCCGCAGGTGATTCTTCGAGAGATCGCGAGAGATATCCGGGATGGCCACGGCGACTTCTTCCGCTTCGACGGACGGGTTGCGACCCACCACCATCCGCGTCGTCACGAGGACGGATCGCTCACTGTCGATGACCATCACGCTTGTTCCCTGGCGCAGCTTCGCCCGGTAGATCATCGTCTCGCCCTGCGCCCCGGCGTCACCCGGCAGGTCGGGGATCGACAAGAACCCCCGCGCCGGTGCTGGCGCCCGCGCCGGTGCAGGCGCAGGCTGCGCTGCGTCGAGTT
>WOYR01000080.1 GCA_011620705.1 Microbacteriaceae bacterium
CCCGTAGGCAGATATGGATGAAACACGATCAGAAGAAGCCGAGCTTGGCGACAACTCCTTCGGCGAAGAACCATGATTCGCTCAGGGTTTGCTGAGGGGGTGCTACTCAACGGCGAGTTCGGCGTCCAGCACTTGCTCGATCCCAGTGGCGACCGGTGCTTCTGATGCCGCACCGCCCAGGTAGATGTGCCGGATCGCCGGGTCTTCGCGGAGCGCATCGGCAGTGCCTTCGAGCACGACCTCGCCGCCGTTGAGCAGATACCCGCGGTCGGCGAGGGCAAGGGCCGCGTTGGCATTCTGCTCGACGAGCACGATCGTGAGACCCTGTTCCTTCCGCAACGTCCCAAGCACGTCCATGATGCGTGCGGTCATCTGCGGCGAGAGGCCGAGGCTCGGCTCGTCGAGGAGCATAATGGTCGGTCGGCTCATCAGCGCGCGGCCGATCGCAAGCATCTGTTGCTCGCCGCCGGACAGCGTGCCGGCGAGCTGCTTCCGACGCTCGGCGAGCCGCGGGAACACCGTGAAGATCTCGTCCATAGTCGCCTTCGCCCTGCCAGACCGTCGGCGGGTGTAGCCGCCGAGGACGAGGTTGTCTGCGACCGACAGCGAGGAGAAGACCTGCCGTCCCTTCGGTACGAGCACGAGACCGGAGCGCACGACCTGGCTCTGCCGCATCCGCCCGGTGTCGCGACCGGCGATCGTCACTCGCCCGTGGCGGAGCCGGTGGCTGCGGGCGATGACGTTGAGCAGCGTCGACTTGCCGGCGCCGTTCGGGCCGATCAGCGTCACGATCTCGCCGTCGCCAACGTGGAAGGACACGTCGTTGAGAACGCGGGCGCGGCCGTAGGAGAACGTGATACCGCTGACTTCGAGTGCGTTCGTCAATTCATTGCTCCAGTGGTGGCGACGCTGCCGGTGACCTCCGACGACTCGTGCGAGACGCCAAGGTAGGCGTCGATGACGGCCTGGTCAGCCTGTACCTCCGCCGGGGTGCCGACACGGAGCGTGGCACCGAAATCGATGACCTGGACACGGTCGGCGACCGACATCACGAACTCCATGTCGTGCTCGATGACGAGCACGGCGATTCCCTCGCGGCCGAGCTGTCGGAGCAGCTGCATGAGAGTGGCCTTCTCGGCTTTGTTGAGACCAGCGCATGGCTCATCGAGCAGGATGACCTTCGGTGCCGCGACGAGCGCCCGGGCGATCTCGACGCGCTTCTGCTGGCCCAACGACAGGTTCTTCGCGTCGCGGAAAACGTACGTCCAGAGGCCAAGCCGGTTCAGCACAGTGCGTGCTATGTCGTCGATGCGGCGCTCCTCGCGAGTTGCGCCGATCGTGGGCACGGCGGCGCGGAGCATCCCGACGTGGCCGCGGGTGTGGGCACCGACCTTTACTGTCGAGACCACGTCCATGCCTTCGAAGAGCGCTGGCGTCTGGAACGTCCGGGCGAGGCCGAGCCGCGCGACCTCGTGGGCCTTGAGCCGCGTGGTCTCCACGCCGCTGATTTCGATGTGGCCGGCCGTCGGGACCAGGTTGCCCGAGAGGAGGTTCACAAGGGTGGACTTGCCGGCGCCGTTCGGGCCGATCACGGCGAGTACCTCGCCGGAGCGGATCTCGAGATCGACATCGTTCACTGCGGTCACGCCGCCGAAGCGCTTCACGAGCCCAGTCGCACGGAGGACCGCGTCGCCGATCACGCGGGTGTCGGCTGCGTCCTCCTTGGCCCGGAGCGCCGCCATGTCAGAGGTCTCCGAGCCGGTCTCCTCGACCGCGAGGTCCGCGGGGCCCTTCTCGCCGCGGACCTTCCGAGCGGCCCAGAAAAAGAACTGCCCCAGTGCGCCGGCGACGCCGTCCGGCCTGACCACGAGAATCACGACGAGGATCACGCCGAGGATGAGCTGTCGCGCCGCACCGGCCCCGGCGATGCCGAAGATCGCGGGGAGGAAGAGCCCGGTGATCTCATTGATTGCTTCGAGGACGATCGCGCCGATCACCGCGCCCCACGGGCTGCGCATCCCGCCGAGGACTGCGATCATGAGGATGTCGATCGTCGCAGAGAGATCGAAGTCGGTGGGGGCGACGTACTTCGTCTCGAAGGCGTAGACCGACCCGGCGACCGCGCTGATGACCGCCGCGATCGTGAAGATGCGGGTCTTCGACCACGCGATGTCGATGCCAGCCGCTGCGGAGGCCGCTTCGTGTCCGCGGATCGCGAGCAACGCCCGGCCCTCGCGACCCTGCCGGAGCATGAGCGCGCCCCAGAGCACGATGCCGACGACGATCCAGTTGACGATGACCTGGCCCATCGGCGTCGTTACCTGCAGGCCGAAGAGGTTCAGCGCCGGGATGCCGCCGACGCCCGAGGCGCCGCCGGTCCATTCCAGGTTGTTGAAGAGCAGATAGAACACCTGGGTCAGCGCGAGCGTCGCCATCGCGAGGAAATGGCCGCGGAGCCGGAACACCGGCCGAGCCACGAGCATCCCGATGGCTCCGGCCGCGATCGCGCCGATGACGAGTGCGAGCAGGCCGTACCACCCGAACTTGACCGTGAAAATCATCGCCGCGTACCCACCGACGCCGTAGAAGGCGCCAACGGCAAGCGAGAACTGCCCGGCGTAGCCGATGACCAGCACCATGCCGAGCCCGAGCAGTGCGGTGAGCCCGACCTGGTAGCCGACGCTCGCGAAGTGCGAATTCACCGTGAATGCGTACACGAGCACGATGGCGATCCAGGCGAGCGCACCGCCGAGGTGCCACCAGGTCGGCATGCCGCTCCGGCGAGGCATCTTCGACGCGGTGGTCGTGGCGTCAAACACGATCCGAGACCACCTTCCGGGTGAGGCCCTGCGGTCGCACGACGAGCAGGACGATAAGCAGTGCAAAGAGGATCGTCCACTGCTGCTGCGAGCTGACGAAGCGGGCCACGACCTGCGAGACGATGCCGATCAGGAAGCCTCCCACGAGGGTGAGCCGGAGGTTCTCGAAGCCGCCGAGGATCGCCGCCATGAAGCCCTGCAGGCCGAGGGTGACGCCGATATCCGCAGTGACCGATGAGGTCGGGGTCTGCGCCGCCATCACAAGTCCGGCGATCCCGCCGGAGAACGCGAACGCGATCGTCGCCATGACCGGCAGGCTGATCCCGACCACTTGCGCTGCGTAGGCGTTCACGGAGAATGCGCTCAACGCCTTCCCGGGGAGGGTGCGGTCGAAGAACAGCGTGAGCACGAGCCAGCCGACCACCGCGAGGCCGATCACCCAGAGCGACTCGGGAATGATGTGCCCGCCGAGGATGTTGAGCGCGTCGCCGCCGGTGATCGGGTCGAACTGCGACGGGTCGGTGCCGAAGAGGAGTAGCAGCGCGGAGCGGATGATGATGCTGACGCCGAGCGTGACGATCGTCTGCACCATCAGCCCGTGCTTCTGCAGCGCGCGGATCGCGGCGTGGTACATCGCGACGCTGACGAGGGCGGCGACGGCCGCCCCGCCGAGGATCGCGACGAACGGGGGCACCACTCCGGCGAGCACGACGGCGCCGAATCCGCCGGCGGCCGCGATGTCGCCCATCGCGAAGTTCACCATTCCGGTGAGGCGGTGCACGATCACGTATCCCATGCCGATCGCGCCGTACAGGGCGCCGACGGTGAGTCCAGACAGTAACAACTGTATGGCGACGTCCAACTGAAGCCTCCTTGGTTCAGATACGTGGGTCAGTCTGCCATCTGGGAGCCTGTTGATCACCGAAGACGTTTCGCGAGCATCTTTCGTGAGTCTCGTCGGTGATTTGACAGACGAACAAGCGTTTGCTTGACTTAAGATAGATGGGCGTCGGACGCAAGTCAATTTCGACCTGCGCAGGTCGTTGACGGCACCCGTTCAGTCAGTTCAACGACGAACGATGAAACCCACGAAAGGGCCCTTTAATGATGAAGTCCTCTATCCGTGCCTGGCAGGCCACAGCCATCACCGTCGGCACCGCGGCCGTGCTCTTCGGGGTTGCGGCGTGCTCCTCAACTGGCGGTGGCGGTGGTTCGTCGACCTCCGGCGCCGCTCTCGCGCCGTACAACGTCGGCGTGCTCGTCGATCTCACCGGCTCCTACCAGTCGCTCGGCGTGCCGGAGGAGAAGGCGATCAAGCTCTACTTCGACAACCTGAACAAGAACGGCGGCATCGACGGCCACCCCGTCCATCTTGAGGAGGTCGACACCACCTCAACCAACAACGAGGCGATCAACCAGCTCCGCGCCTTCCAGGACGGCGATGTCGTGGCTGTCCTAGGGCCCGGCTCCTCCGGCGAGGCCCAGGCGCTCCAGCCGGTCGCTGCCGAAGTGCAGATCCCGACGGTCACGATGGGCTCCTCGGACGCCATCGTGACCCCGGCGTCAGCCTCGACCT
>WOYR01000064.1 GCA_011620705.1 Microbacteriaceae bacterium
GAGAGCGACATGCAGGAGCAAGGTGCGGGGCCGATCACCATCTCGCTCACTGACGCGGTGCGGCTGACCGGCATCGGGCGAACGACCCTCGAGAGCTGGATCGCCCGCGGAATGCCCTATGTGCCCTCCGAGAAGGGCGGCAAGCGATACATCCTCAGAAGCGTGCTCGATGAGTGGATCAAGAAGGAGACCAGGTCCGAGGCGACGACCGGCGCAGCTATGCCCTGACGTTGTGGCAAAGCACCAGCCGGTGGGGAATCGCACCAACGAGGAGGGAGCGACACGTGGGTGATCACGCGGTCTTGTTCAAGGAGTTGGCCGGCGCTCTCTACCGGGGCCACACAGAAGCCGAGCGCGCGCGCCTGCTTCTCGGTGACGTGGCGCTCTACTACGACGCCACGGTCGCAGCGGCGGAAGCCGACTCGCGCGAGGTCGTGCCGCAGGCGTCCGAAGAGGAGGGCGCATGTTCATCCACCTGACGGATGACGAGCCCGCGATCGTCGGCCCGGACGCCCGTACCGGCATGGCCGCCCTCGTCATCGGCGACGCCGTGTTCGTCACGGACTCCGCGGCTGCCGCGCGCCGTCTGCTCGAAGGCGCCTCGCGGTGGAACGACGCGCTAGCTAGGACTGCAGGACCCGGTATGCCCCCGGACCCTGGCGATGTCTGCACTCCGGCCGAGTCCGCGCTCGCCGAGCTCATGGACTCGCTCAATCGCTGCCCGGGCGTGCTCGAGGCGATCTACAACCCGGTGTCACACGGAGGTCTGTCCGCTGAGCAGAATCGTCTGCGCTACGCCCTGGAGGATGCCGCGCGAGAACTGGGGGTGGAGTGATGGGCGCCATGGGTGATTTCTACATGACCGTCGCCGAGCGAGCTGGGCTTGATGTCGAAGACGAGGGCTACATCGATGTCGTCTCGGATGCCATGCGGCGTACACCGCCCGCCGGTACGACCGTGGCCGATCTCGTTCGGGCCGTCATCAAGACCATCAAGGCTGATCTCGCGGCGGCCGTGTGACATGCGCCACTCTTCGGACATCGACCAGATCGCTGCTGCCCTCGCTACCGCGCTCCCTGCGATCGTGCCTCCCAAGCGGACGAAGACGGGCCGCACGTCGACGGGCGAGGAGTATCTCTACGCGGAGCTCGCCGACGACCTGAACGCGGCCAAGCGGCCGCTCGCCAAGGTCGGCATCGTGATCATGCAGGAGTCGATCGCGACATCGGCCGCGGTGGTCACCACGACCCGGCTGCAGCATAACTCCGGTCAGTACTTCGAGACCGAACCGCTCGAGCTCCCGCTCCTCTGCAACATGAGCGCGCCTGAGATCGGCGCGCTGATCACCTACGGGCGCCGGTATCAACTCGAGGGCGTGCTGGGTATGAGCGCGCAGCACGACTCGGATGCAGCTTCCGCGGCTGTTCCCCCAAGCGGTCGCGGGATCTCCACCGCACCGGCATCTCCCGGCAGCACCGCACCGGCGGCCCCTCGGCCGGCGCCCCCCCACCAGCGGAAGGGGGCCGCCGGTGCGGACGCAGGGGACCGGAAGCCATCAGGTACGCAGCGCAGCATGATCACGGCCCGCTTCAAGAAGCTCGGTCTGGAAGGCGCTGCGCTCGACGACTTCATGCGCGCCGCGATCGGCAAGGCGCCGGCAACGTACGAGCAGGCCTCTGCGCTGATCACCGCGCTCGACGCGGAGATCGCGCGCGGCGGAGGCGAGTGAGGATGCCTGAGCTCTGTTGGGTGACGCTCGCGGTTCTCCTTGGCGTAGCCGGCGAGTGCGCCGTCACGCGCCTGATCGCCCGGCGGAAGACCTCTCCGATGCACCGCCACTACGCCACGAACCTGCTCTCGACCTGTTCCCAGCGTAAGGAGCACTGATGACCGAGTCCAGCCGTCCCAAGCCGATCCCGCGGAAGAAGGCCCGGCCTGTAAGCGCCCCGGTCTTCCAGATGCCCAGCGAGCGCCCGGACTTGCGAGCCTTCGCGCTCAGAAACAAGCCGCAGCTCGTCACCATCGGCATCATCGCCGCCGTCTCGATCGGCGTCACCATCGTGATCTACACGCTCGGCGCGGGTCACGGCCTGCGCGTCGCCACCGATGCGATCGCCGAGACGAAGCAGGCACAGAACCTCGCCGAGATCTACAAGGGCTCCGCCGCGGACTGGAAACTCCAGGCGGAGGAAGCGTCCTCGACCATCAAGACGCTCGAGAGCAAGCTCGCCTCGGCGACCGCCGCCGCCGAGCTCTACCGCGGCCGCGCCGAAGAGGCCTCCTCCACGATCGCGACCTTGAAGCAGCAGAAGGCCACGAAGACGACCCCGGCGGCGGCGCCCACGCAGGTGAGCCGCACCAGCAGCTTCACGCCCGCCGAGGGGGGGCACGGAGGCGTCTGGCCGGAATCCAAGACAGC
Organism: Microbacteriaceae bacterium; assembly: GCA_011620705.1. Lineage (GTDB taxonomy): Bacteria > Actinomycetota > Actinomycetes > Actinomycetales > Microbacteriaceae > Lysinimonas. The sequence goes on from WOYR01000064.1 coordinate 2,420, forward strand.
AGGCGTGCTCGCAGCAGCAGCCGACTACTACGGCATGACCGGCGCCGATCGCGAGTTCATCGTGGCGAAGGGCTGCTACATCGTCTACCGCGGCGCAGAGAACCGTGGCGGGATCTGCGACAAGTGGAACACAAGCGGGTCCGGTGCGAGGGGCCTCTTCCAGTACATGCCCTCATGGGGCACCGGGCCGTGCCCGCACGGCGCGAGCGACTGGAGGGCCTGCGGCACCTGCTCGTGCTACGCGTTCGGGAAGGTCTACAAGGACGCTGGCGTGGCAGGACTCAAGCGCCAGTGGGCGGCGACGTACGGTGGCTAAGATCGCCGCTATCGACGTCGGGCTCGCCGACACCGCGATCGTCGTCTTCGAAGACGGGCGCTTCACAGACGCGCACACCATCACCACCAAGGCAGACGGACGCCGTCCGACGTTCCCGGCCGTCTTCAAGCGCGGCCAGGAGATAGCACGGCGCGTCTCCCGCTTCCTCGCCAAGGTGCCCGCCATCAAGACCGTGGCGATCGAGGGCTACGAGGACTACGGCGGCGGCGTGCATAAGCGCGCGAGGTCAGGCGCGCTCATACCGAACCGCTGGACCACACCGGCTGTGGGCGTCCTCATCGGCGACCAGGTGGAGCGAGACGGCCTCAGCGTCGAGTGGCAGCCCCCGGGGGTCGTCTTGACCGCCTACCACGAGCATAAGGCGCGGTGGCGCGCGGGCGCCGTAGGCCTCGTGCCGGGCGACGAACTGCTCACGAACGACCACCTGCGAAGCGCGGCGTGCCACGCCCTGTGGTATCACGACCGCCACCCTGAGGAGACGTCATGATCGCGCAGCTGTCGTTCACCGACCTTCAGGGTATGGGCGACTACAAGGACGCCCGCACCTGGCGCGCGGAGAACCCTGAGGCCTGGGACCTGCTGGTCGAGTGGGCGCATACGGATCATCGAGCCGGACGCTCGTGTTCGATGCAGCTGTACATGGAGCTGCTGCGCCGCCCCGAGCTGCGCCCCGCGGGCTTCCACCGCGTTGCTGGCGTCTATCTTGTCAATCACAACCTGAGGTCCGCGCTCTCACGGCTCATGGTCCTAGAGCACCCGTATCTGCGCTTCGAGCTCAGGCACTCCCGCTGCGACGCGCCCGGCACGCCGAGCGCACGCCCGGAGGTGCCACGATGCAAGGCGTGAACGACCGGCAGAGCGGACGCACGACTCGGATCTTACAGGCCGCCCTCGAGCGGCATCACGAGACCGGGAGGCGCGTCGTCTTCGTTTATGTCTACCCACCCCACTACTACCGCAATCTCTGGGTCTCGCTCGGCGGCGACACAGGTTCCATCCATCTGATGATGCCTCACTCCGAATTCAGAGGGCTGGATCCAGCCGACGTGTTCATCGACCATCACGTGTTCGAGCGCGGCGATCTCGGCGAGAGCCTCACGCGTCTTATTCGCCGCCCGGTGGTCGGCGGACAGGTGCCACGTGCGTAACCACCATCAATGGACCTCTTCCGAGGAGGCGGCGCTCGCCACCCTGGGCTTCCTGGGTGTGACGCAGGTGTGCTTCCTGCTGGAGCTCCCTCCGGCGGCGGTGAAGACGAAGGCCAGCCGGATGAAAGTGAGCCTCAAAAGAAAGTCCGAAATCAATGCAACCGAATTGCAACCCGCTGTTCTGGAGCGCCTGCGCCAGCGGGATCCGTCGCTCATCTGCCCTGGGTGCGGGCGGCGTCTGGCCGTAGCGCGTCTCGGATCGTGCGGGCCATGCCACAAGCAGGCGCTGATCGACGTGCATAACGAGAAGCTCGCTGACGTCGAGGCCCAGCGCGCGCTCTGGAAGGCAAGACAGCAGCTCACGCGCTCGCGCAAACACCTGAAGGCCGAGTCCGGGGGTGAGGCCGCGTCCGTGTGACGGCAGGAGCACGCTAAGAGGCACACCCGTCAGAAGGGGACATCATGGAAGGCACCAACCTCTACAC
>WOYR01000273.1 GCA_011620705.1 Microbacteriaceae bacterium
CTTCACTCGTCGCACGTCGACCATGGCTCCGATTCTACCGGTCGCGCGCCCCGCTGGACTGGGGGCCGATTCCGGCCGCCGAGGCGGTGCCCGCGCCGATGGCCGTCTGGGCCGTCTGAGCCGTCGGGTCGCTTACCGCTGCTGATACGGCGCGACGACGACCTCGACCCGCTGGAACTCCTTGAGGTCCGAGTAGCCGGTGGTGGCCATCGAGCGCCGCAGCGCGCCGATCAGGTTGACCCGGCCATCCGGGTTCGACGACGGGCCGAACAGCAGCTGCTCTAGCGGCGCGACCGTGCCGACCTGCATCCGCAATCCGCGCGGCAGCTCGGAGTGATGCGCCTCCGCGCCCCAGTGCCAGCCGCCGCCGGGCGCCTCCTCGGCGCGCGCGAGAGCGGTGCCGAGCATGACCGCATCGGCGCCGACCGAGATCGCCTTGACGATATCGCCGCTCGTTCCCAGCCCGCCGTCGGCGATCACGTGCACATAGCGCCCGCCCGACTCGTCCAGGTAGTCGCGGCGAGCGCCCGCGACATCCGCCACCGCGGTGGCCATCGGAGCGTGGATGCCCAGGCTCGCCCGCGTCGTCGACGCCGCACCCCCGCCGAAGCCGACCAGCACGCCGGCGGCGCCCGTGCGCATCAGGTGGAGCGCGGCGGTGTAGCTCGCCGCTCCCCCGACGATCACGGGCACGTCGAGCTCGTAGATGAACTTCTTCAGATTGAGCGGCTCGACCGTCCTGCTGACGTGCTCGGCGCTGACCGTGGTGCCGCGGATGACGAACAGATCGACCCCGGCATCCACTACCGCCTGCGAGTGCTCCTGGGTGCGCTGCGGGGAGAGGGCTCCGGCCACCGGGACGCCCGCAGCCCGGATCTGCGCGATGCGCTCCTTGATCAGGGCGGGCTTGATCGGCTCGGCGTAGAGCTGCTGCATGCGAGCGGTCGCAGCATCCGGCTTCAGGCCCCGGATCTCGGCGAGCACCGGCTCGGGGTCGTCGTAGCGCGTCCAGAGGCCCTCGAGATCGAGCACGCCCAGACCGCCGAGCCTGCCGATCTGGATCGCCGTGGCCGGGCTCACGACCGAGTCCATCGGCGCCGCGAGCACCGGCATCTCGAAGGTGAAGGCGTCGATGGACCACTTCACCGAGACGTCCTGCGGGTCGCGGGTGCGGCGGCTGGGCACGATCGCGATGTCGTCGAAGGCGTAGGCCCGGCGCGCCCGCTTGGACCGGCCGATCTCGATGTCTGACACGTTGCCAGAGTCTATCGGGCGTGCTCGGCAGTCATTCCGATGCGGTCTGCAGCTCAGGCGCGGCTGGAGCCGCGGCCCGCGAGCGGGAGGAACGCTTCCCGCAGCGAAGTCACTGCCCCCGCCGAGGGACTCCGGCCGCCATCAGGAGCGCGATCACTCGTCCTCGATCTCCGAGATCGCCCCATTCGATGCGGACGATCGTCCAGCCGAGCCGGCGAAGTCGCGCCTCACGCCGCCGTTGCGCGCGGAGCTTCGCCAGAGGGTCTTCGCCGGAGAAGCCCGGATCGGTGAACTTGATCTCGCCGTCGAATTCCGCGAGCACTCTCACTTCCGGCCACGCGAAATCAGGGAACATCGACCCCTCCTCGTCGGTGAGCTCGAGTTGCAGAACCGGAGTGCTGAATCCCGATTCGTGGATCACGGCCCGGCATCGCGACTCGCCGAACGAATCCGAGAGATCCGTCGCGAATGCCGCGGCCCGGGCCATCCTCGAAGCTCCGGTACGAGGAGCGAAACGGGCCAGTTCCTCCTCGAGCTGCAGGCGCGAGATCGCTCGCGGATTCTTGCGCCACAACGCCCAGTCGACCGGGCCCACGCCATGCTCGAACGGCGCCGATCTCGCGATGTCGAGCGCGGTCCGGGCGATCGTGGTCACCCGGAGGCCACCGAGCTGAACGCCCTCGGCGGTCTCGGCGCCGACAGTCACCCGGCGCACTCCCGGCTCGGATCTGCCGCCCCCACGATAGCGATCGAGCACGACGGCCTCGTTCGGGAACGGCCCGAGGATCGGCATCCCCCATGCTGCGGCGGCCGTCGGGCCGGCGAACAGAAGCGGTGTGCGGGCCTGCCGGGTGACGGCGTGCGCGAGCGCGAGATGCCGTTCGCGCGGCGTGAACCCCGCCCACCGCTCGCGCGCGCAGTAGGCACCGCGCCGGATCCGCACGACGTCACCACGAACCTGCGCTCTCCGCAGCTCGCGCGGATCGCCTCCCGCCTCGAGAAGATCGCGGGTCAGCAGGAGGTCGGACAAGGGTCGAAATGCAACAGCCATGCCGTGAGGATGCCCGCAGCGGGATCCGCAGCATCCCGGCCCCCGCCCCGATGTGAGCTGCTTCGCGCTCACGGTGCCAGTGGAGGAGGATCGCCGCTCGGCTTCCGCCCCCGCCCGGGCCAACGGCCCGTCCGCCGGCGCTGCGCCCTCCAGCGGGAGTAACGACCCGGCGGCGGGGGTCGCTGCTCCCGCCCCCGGGTCGCGGCTCCAGCTACGACAGGATGGGAGGGGTCAGCGCGAGTAGTTCGGCGCCTCCACGGTCATCTGGATGTCGTGCGGGTGCGACTCCTTGAGCCCGGCCGGGGTGATGCGCACGAACCTGCCGAGCTGCTTGAGCTCGGGGATCGTGCGGGCGCCCACGTAGAACATCGACTGCCGCAGTCCGCCGACCAGCTGGTACACGGTGGTCGCGAGATTGCCCTTGTACGGCACCCGGCCCTCGATGCCCTCGGGAATGAGCTGGGCATCCGAGGGCACATCGGCCTGGAAGTAGCGGTCGCGCGAGTACGAGGTCTTCTTGCCGCGGTCGCTGAGCGCCCCGAGCGAGCCCATGCCGCGGTAGTTCTTGAACTGCTTGCCGTTGCTGTACACCAGTTCGCCCGGGCTCTCGTCGGTGCCTGCCAGCAGGGAGCCGATCATGACGGTGTCGGCGCCGGCCACCAGCGCCTTGGCGATGTCGCCCGAGTACTGCAGGCCGCCATCGGCGATGACCGGGATGCCGGTCTCCCGCGCCGCGAGAGATGCCTCGTACACCGCCGTCACCTGCGGCACGCCGACTCCGGCCACCACGCGCGTGGTGCAGATGGACCCGGGCCCCACCCCGACCTTGATCGCGTCGGCCCCCGCATCCACCAGCGCCTGCGCGCCCGAGCGGGTGGCGACGTTGCCGCCGATGACGTCGATGCCGGCGAAGGCGGGGTCGCCCTTGAGCCGGGCGATGATGTCGAGCACGCCCTTGCTGTCGCCGTTCGCGGTGTCGACGACGATCAGGTCGACGCCGGCGTCGCGCAGCGCGCCCGCGCGGTCCCAGGCGTCGCCGAAGAAACCGATGGCCGCGCCGACGCGGAGGCGCCCGGCGTCGTCCTTGGTGGCGTTGGGGTACTTCTCGGTCTTCTCGAAGTCCTTCACCGTGATGAGGCCGCGCAGCCGGCCCGCCGCGTCGATGAGCGGAAGCTTCTCGATCTTGTGCTGCGCGAAGATGGCGACCGCGTCATCCGGGTCGATGCCCTCGGGGGCGGTGATCAGCGGTGCCTTCGTCATGACGTCGCGCACGAGGGTGGTGGACTTCTCGAAGGGCGAGACGAAGCGCATGTCGCGGTTGGTGACGATGCCGACCAGGGTCCCATCGCCTTCGACGACCGGCAGGCCCGAGACCCGGAACTGGCCGCAGATCGCGTCGACCTCGGCGACCGTGGCATCCGGTGTCGTCGTCACCGGGTTGGTGATCATGCCCGACTCCGAGCGCTTCACCTTGTCGACGAGCGTCGCCTGGTCCTCGATCGAGAGGTTGCGGTGCAGCACGCCCAGGCCGCCCTGGCGCGCCATCGCGATCGCCATGCGCGACTCGGTGACGGTGTCCATCGCGCTCGAGACCAGCGGGGCGCTCAGCGAGATGCGGCGGCTCAGCCAGGAGGAGGTGTCCGCCTCGCTCGGGATCACATCGGTGTGCCCGGGCAGGAGCATCACATCGTCGTAGGTGAGGCCGATGAACCCGAAGGGATCGGGCTGGCCGTGACTCTGGTCCATGCTGTCCTCGTGGTCGCGCGAGTGGGAGGCCGGCTGCGACGTCGGAGCGCGGTGGTCCCATGTTAACGGGCGATGCCCGCTGGGCATTCCTAGGACGCGGCGACATCCTCCGCGAGCGTCCCCAGGTAGAGCTCGATCACCTTCGGATCCTTCGCGAGCTCGTGACCGGTGCCGGTGTAGGAGTTGCGGCCCTGGTCGAGCACATAGCCGCGGTCGCAGATCTGCAGGCAGCGGCGCGCGTTCTGCTCGACCATGATCACGGTGACGCCGGTCATGTTGATCTTGCGCGTGC
>WOYR01000171.1 GCA_011620705.1 Microbacteriaceae bacterium
TGCCGGGGCCGAACAGCCGGGCCTTCTCTCCGTCCCGGGTGACGCCCTCGCGGCTCAGATAGCTGAGGTGGGTCGCAAGCGGCGCGCTCCGTCCGCCGTGACGGACGACACGCGCCTTGATGACGGCGCCGCGCGAGCGGGAGGTGATGAGCCGGTTAGCCTGCACCGATGCGCGCTGGCCCCGGCCGAACCGGGAGCGGTGGTTCGGCCCGATCGTCCCCTTTCGGGAGACCGTTCCGCCGGCGCGCTGGGCCGCCGCCAGCGCCTGCGCGATGAAGGGTCTGGCGCGCTGCGCGCTCGTCGAGCGGATGCGGCCTGGCCGGATGCGGAAATCGTCCTCGCCGCTCATGGTCGCGATCCCGCACATCGCGGAACGGCACTGATTTTCTTCTGAAATTGCGGAGGCCGCAGGCTGCGCCGATCAGGCGCAGCTCGCAAAATCGCCGCGTAAGCCCCTGAAAAAACACGACCGAACCGAAGCGCACATGTACAAGCTTCGCAGCGGCGCTCTGGTATGCAATCGCCAGCAGGGCGAACGGTGCCAACTGAGCGAAGACATAGACGATCGGAGAACGCCAAAGCACCAAGAACTTGGACATGAGTCGTGTACTCCATGTTCAGAACTGCTCTACGAACGACCCGGCGGGATCGACGGCGGTGTCGCGGCAACGCTGACGCTGCGCCGAACAGTTAGGTGATGTCCGACGCACTGGGGGTGCGGGTGAGCCCGATCGATTGGGCGGGCAGGTGGGGGACCCGACACCAGGCTAGATGTCCCCCATATGGAGAATCATTACGGGCGGGTAAATTCCACCTGGAAATCCGAGACCGGCTCGACTGGTTGAGCGAGGGCTACGGGCCTAGCGGGCGAGGGTCCACGCCCTGCGCCTCACCAGCACGTGCCCGCGCCGGGTGGTGAGCCGCGTCCACGGGCCGGTCTCGAACATCCGGACCTCGTCGTCACCCAGGAAGCCGAGCCCCATGGCCGCGAAAGCCGCGCCCGCCGGGACGTGCTCCAGCCCGTCGATGCCGCGGCTCCACACCTCGGAGCGCACGCGGCGCACGATCTGCTCGCCCACGGCATCCGGGATAGCGGCAGCCACCTCGTCGATGCCCGCCCGTGCTGCGCGCTCGAGAACGGCCGAGCTCGTCCCATCGATCGGGCGCCAGCCGCCGCGCGGGGGCGAGATCGCCGACCAGGTGACCGTGTTCACCTCCATCGGCACCGAGATGCTGACCGGGCCGCTGAGCGCGGAATTCTCCCGCCGCGCCTGCTGCGCCATCTCGAGCCGGCCCAACAGGGAGCGGATCGGCACCACGACATCGAACCCGGTCGACACATCCGCCAGCGCCAGAGTCCGAAGGCCCAGCACGGTCGGGCTCTCGTCGAGCAGGCCGACCGGGTAGAACACGGCTGCGTACACGGCGAGAACCCCGCTGCCCGCGATCAGCCGCACCGAGCCCTCCTCGATGCGTGCGGCGCGAGCGAGGAAGACCTGGAGGTCGTCGAGCGTGGGGGTGTCTGCGAGAGTGAAGGAGCTGCCCATCTGCTCCTAAACTACAGCCCGCGATCGTCCCCTTGGCGGGCCTTCTTGGGAGGCGGGATCTCAACGGCACCGGCGACCGCCCGACCGCCGGCGGGCGGGTTCCCCATGCCGCAGATCAGCGGCGCGTGAAGTGCAGCGGTTCTTCCAGGTACGGGGACCACAGTTCGTGCAGCAGCGCCGGGACGCGCGTCGGCCGGCCGGATGCGGCATTCACCATCACGATCGAGGTGGCGGCCCGCACGTGCAGCACCCGCGGCACGAACCCGGCCGGGGAGTAGAGCTCGAAGCACATCTCGATGCTCGCGCCGGCGATCCGGCCGAGCCAGACCTCCACGTCGATCGGCGCGCGGGTGTACGGCATCGGCGCGAGGTACTCGACCTCGCTGCGCGCCACCAGCGACCAGGTGCTCGACTCCGCGCTCAGATCGAGCACGGCCGCCGGCTGGTCGAATTCGTCGCCGCCGCGCCAGAAGGCGCGCACCCGTGCCTCCTCGATCAAGCGCAGGGTCTCGACGTTGTTGATGTGCCCGTAGGCGTCGAGATCGCCCCAGCGCAGCGGGATAGGTATGTGGAGGCGGGTCATGGCTGTTGCCGCACCGCCGCTCCCGCGGCGCGCAGTGCACGGATTGCGGCTCCACGCGACAGCCGTTCACTCGCGGCGTTCCGAACGGACATCAATCCCTCGTCAGCTTGCGGTAGACGCTGGCATGCGGCTTCGCGGCGTCCGCCCCGAGGCGTTCGATCTTGTTCGTCTCGTAGGCTTCGAAGTTGCCCTCGAACCAGTACCAGGCGGCCGGGTTCTCCTCCGTGCCCTCATAGGCGAGGATGTGGGTCGCGATCCGGTCGAGGAACCACCGGTCGTGGGTGATCACCACCGCGCAGCCGGGGAACTCGAGCAGTGCGTTCTCGAGACTCTGCAGCGTCTCGACATCGAGATCGTTGGTCGGCTCGTCGAGCAGCAGCAGGTTGCCGCCCTGCTTGAGCGTCAGCGCCAGGTTGAGCCGGTTGCGCTCGCCGCCGGACAGCACCCCCGCCTTCTTCTGCTGGTCCGGCCCCTTGAAGCCGAACTTGCTGACGTAGGCGCGGGACGGGATCTCGACCTTTCCGACCGTGATGATGTCGAGCCCGTCGCTGACCACCTCCCACAGCGTCTTGTTCGGATCGATGCCGCCGCGGTTCTGATCGACGTAGCTGATCTGCACGGTCTCGCCGACCTTCAGCTCGCCGCCGTCGATCTGCTCCAACCCGACGATCGTCTTGATCAGGGTGGTCTTGCCGACGCCGTTCGGTCCGATCACGCCCACGATGCCGTTCGGCGGGAGGGTGAAGCTCAGATCCTCGATCAGCCCGCGGCCGCCGAAGCCCTTCTCCAGCTTCTTCGCCTCGACGACGATCGAGCCGAGACGCGGACCCGGCGGGATCTGGATCTCCTCGAAGTCGAGCTTCCGCGTGCGGTCCGCCTCGGTCGCCATCTCCTCGTAGCGGGCGAGACGCGCCTTGGACTTCGCCTGCCTGCCCTTGGCGTTGCTGCGCACCCAGTCGAGTTCGTCGGCGAGCCGCTTGGCGAGCTTCTGGTCCTTCTTGCCCTGAACCTCCAGGCGCTGAGCCTTCTTCTCCAGGTAGGTGGAGTAGTTGCCCTCGTAGGGGTAGAGATGGCCGCGGTCGACCTCCGCGATCCACTGCGCGACGTTGTCGAGGAAGTACCGGTCGTGGGTGACCGCGATCACGGCGCCCGCGTACTGCTGCAGGTGCTGCTCCAGCCAGAGCACGCTCTCGGCGTCGAGGTGGTTGGTGGGCTCGTCGAGCAGCAGCAGATCCGGCTTCTGCAGGAGCAGCTTGGTCAGCGCGACGCGGCGCTTCTCGCCCCCGGAGAGGTTCGCGACGGATGCGTCTCCCGGGGGGGTGCGCAGGGCATCCATCGCCTGCTCCAACTGGTTGTCGAGGTCCCAGGCGTCTGCGGCGTCGATCTCGGTCTGCAACTCGCCCATCTCGGCGAGCAGGGTGTCGAAGTCGGCATCCGGATCCGCCATGGCGGCCGAGATCTCGTTGAACCGGTCCAGCTTCGCCTGGATGGGGCCCACGCCCTCCTGCACGTTCTCGAGCACGGTCTTGCTCTCATCGAGCTCGGGCTCCTGCATCAGGATGCCGACCGTGTACCCGGCGCTGAGCCTTGCCTCGCCATTGCTGGGGGTGTCGAGCCCGGCCATGATCTTCAGGATCGTGGACTTGCCTGCGCCGTTCGGGCCGACCATCCCGATCTTCGCCCCCGGCAGGAACGACATGGTCACATCATCGAGGATGAGCTTGTCGCCGACCGCCTTGCGGGCGCGCACCATCGAATAAATGAATTCGGCCATGGGATCAGTCTACGGAAGGGCCGCGAACGCTTCGGAGCGAGGCCATCACCAGTCGCGAGGCTGTCACCAGTCGATCGTGCGAGTGATGCCGACCAGGCAGCGGCCCGTGACGAGCAACTTCTGCACGGTGCTGCTGTAGCCGGTGTTGCCGTACTGCCCGATGAGGCAGGTGTCGCCCAGTCGAACGGAGAACACGATGTTGTCGGCTGCCAGGTTGACCGAGGTGCGGTCGGGGGTGACCTCCATGGCGACCTTCGGGAAACCCGCCTTCACCAGGTTGTCGATGAAGGGCCGCCCGCCCAGGTCGCCCCCTGCGGCGATCAGATCTTCGTTCACCTGGTCGAAGTACGCCTGGTTCTGAGCGGCCGTTCCGTCCAGATTGATCGTCGGCGCTGCCGGGGTCGCGCTGGAACTGACGGTGGGTTCCGGCGTCGCCGTCGGGACGGGCGATGGCACGCAGCCGACGAGGATCGCCATGACCGCGCCGCCGAGAGCCAACGGTAGGACGATGCGCGTCAGCAGTCCAGTGGTGCGGGGCATGATCCTCCTCGACCGGCCGCGGGTCCGGCTCGGGTCGCGATGAGTCTAGAACGGCAGCGCGAGCTCGACCGGGCGCCGTGAGCGAGCGGCGGCGAGTTCGTCGGCCGAGGTGCCGCCGCCGGCGTCCTCATCGGCATCGACGGATACGCCGGCCGCCGATGCGTCCACCGCGTCCGGACCGCCATCGCCGTCCAGCACCGCTGCGCGGTCGCTCGGCAGATCCGCATCGTTCACGACCGTCGACGACACCGAGCGCGTGAACACGGAGGTGCCCCATGCGAGGTCGTGCCCCAGCGCCTCGGCGTCCACCTCGATGGTGGTGCCCGCGCGGTCGCCGGTCTCCCAGTCGCGGATGCGGAGCTTGCCCGTCACGACGATGCGCTGCCCCTTCACGACCGAGCCGACCAGATTGATGGCGAGCTGGCGGAAGGCGGTGATCGTGTACCAATTGGTCTCGCCGTCGATCCATTTCTGCGCTCCGCGGTCGTAGCGGCGCTGGGTGGAGGCGAGCCGGAAGCTCGTGATCGGCAACCCCTCGCCGGTCACGAGGTGGCGCGGGGTGGTGGCGACGAGTCCGGTGAGGGTGATGGTGTCGGTCATGGATGCTCCTTCGAAAAGCGGATCGGTGAGTCCAGGGTGCGATCCTGAGCGGGTCCATGGGGCGGGCGTGGGCGAACGGTGCAGCAGCGAGTCGCGACGCGGCTGTGGACGAGCAGTCAGCCCACCAGCGCGGGTAGCGTGCCCGATGTGAACCGCACGCGCACGATCCGGATCGGGGACCGCGATGCAGAACTGCGCGAGCACGCCTTGACGATCGGCGGGCTCCCCGTGCTCTGGGTGCTCGACGAGGCGCGGTACGCCGACGGCGGCGGGGTGGCCGATGCCGATTTGCGGGCGGCGGGGATCCGGCGGCGGCCTGCCCGTTCCGACAGCGACGACGACCGGTGAGACCGGACGCACGACAGCGCGGATCGGATGCCGGGCGCGGCGTTCGTGCCGGGAAGCCGCCCCGGCATCCGATCGCCCCATCGTCGCGGGCCGGGAAGCAGAACGGGCGCCGTCCTCCGTGCTGAGTGGAGGAACGACGCCCGTCGTCTATGAGAAGGAGAGGCCGTCAGTGCTCGCGGAACTCCGGCCAGTCCGATCCCGGCGGCATGCCGGCGTGCAGGGCGCTCTTGGCGACGTCGAGCGATGGGTAGGTCCCCCGCGCCCGGTCGTCATCCAGCAGTCGCACGGCGTAGCCCTCGGCGGTGTGGAGGATGGTGCCGGTCGCGCCCGCGTCGCCGAAGGCGACCCAGCGCTGACCGGTTGCTGCGATCGAACTCATCATCGAGCTCCTTTCGTTGCGGAGCCGACGCTACGCCTGCTGTCACGCCCGCGCCAGCGTCACGAGCCCGGAGACCAGCACGTCGAGCAGCGCCTCGAAGCTGCGGCCGACGTCGTCGGGCATCCCGAAGCCGCCGTGCGCCTCCAGTTCGACGAAGCCGTGGATCGCGGCGCGCGTCACCCGCACCGCGTCGACGGTCCGCGCATCGGGCAGGCCGAAGCCGCGCAGGACGGCTCCGACGACATCCACCGTGTCGACGGCCGCCTGAGCCAGCGCCAGCGACGCGGGATCGTCCTGGCCCGACTCGTCGAATGCGGGGGCCACCTGCGTCGCCTCATACAGTCCCGGATGCTCCGCCGCGAAGGCGCGGATCTCGCGTCCCAGCGCCCGCAGCGCATCCTCCCCGGCCCGGCCGACCGTGGTGGCGGAACTCCGCCGCAGCAGCTCGGTCACCGCCACCAGCGCCACGGAGCGGCGCAGATCGGCGAGTGAGCCGATGTGCTTGTAGAGACTCGGAACGGCGACCCCGGCCCGCGCGGCCACGGCCGCGAGGGTGAGGCCGGCGAAGCCGTCCGGGCTCGAATCCACCAGCTCCACGGCGAGATCGGTGACCGCATCCCGGCTGAGGCCGGCCCTAGGCACGCGGTGCCCCTTGCGCGCTCCCGACGGGAGAGCGCCATCCGGAGCCCTGGCGCAGCCGCTCGACGAACGCCAGCACCGCGGGGGTGACCAGCTCGGGGCGGGCCGCATGCGGGTAGTGCGCCGCTCCTTCGACCAGCAGTGTCTCGCCGTGCAGGGCGCGCGCGGCGAAGTCCAGCTCTGCGGCCGGGTCGCGGTAGTCCGGGTCGACGGAGCCCATGATCGTGAGCGACGGTGCTGAGACTTCGGGCAGTCGCGTTTCGACCGCGTGGTGGTCGAGTTGCACTGCCAGTTCGCGGAAGGATCTCAGGCGCCCCGGTTCGCGCATCGACGCCGTGATCGCGGCGGCATGGTCCCTCAACCAGGGTGCGGCCGTTCCGCGGTTGAGCGTCGTGCGGTAGTAGCCGGCCCAGGCGGCGGCGCCCCACGGTCCCGCGAAGAGCGCGCGATACATCAGCCTGTTCATGGCCAGAGCGGTTCGGGACGCCCGCTCGCGCAGGAACGGGCTCAGCAGCACCAGGCCGGCAATCGCATCCGGGCGGTCGGCGGCGGCCAGCAATGCCGCCGAACCCGCCATCGAGTTGCCGACGATGACGGCCGGGCCGCCCAGTTCGTCGATGAGCGCCAGGATGTCGTCGGAGGTCACCTGGTCGCCGAAGCGCCGGAAGGTGGTGTCTGAGTCGCCGTGCCCGCCGAGGTCCATCACGGCGATGCGGAATCCGGCGTCGACCAGGGGGCCGGCCAACTCGCGGTAGCTGCCGCGCAGATCGCCCATCCCCGGGACGGCGACGATCAGCGGACCGGCGCCGCTGACGGCATAAGCGAGGCGCCCTTCCTGGCGCGAGAGGAAGCGGAGGTCGGTAACGATGCTCATTGTCATAGCCCCTATGCTAATGTGATTAGCTACTTTTGCGCAAGAGCGGGGGCATCTGTGCCGCGACCTAGGCTGAATGCATGCAGCGGCCGCCCATGGGGTACCTTTTCGCGCTGCTGAGCGCCGCCCTGTTCGGCGCCAACGGCACCACGACGAAGCTGCTCGTTCTCAACGGGCTGGAGCCGCAGCAGCTCACCCTGTTCCGCTCGCTCGGCACCGCGGTGCTCGCCGGGATCATGCTGCTGATCACCGACCGGAAGGCGTTCCGGATCAAGCCGCGCCAGTTGCTCGTGCTGGCGATCCTCGGCATCACCGGCATCGCGCTGCTGCAGGCGTGCTACGGAGGCGCCCTCGCCCGCCTGCCCGTCGGGATCGCATTGCTGCTGGAGTACACCGGCGTGCTGTTCGTCGCGCTCGTCGGCTTCTTCGTGTTCAAGGAGAAGGTCAAGGCCCGGCTGTGGGTGGCGATCGGTCTCGTGCTGGCCGGACTGGTGGTCGTGGCGCAGCTGTGGTCGAGCACGCTCGATCCGCTCGGCGTGGTGCTCGCCCTCGGGGCCGCGGTGGCGCTCACCGTCTACTTCGTCGTCGGCGAGCGCCAGGTGGCGGCGACCTCGCCCCTGGCCGTCGCCTTCTGGACCGGTCTGTTCGCCGCGGCGTTCTGGGCGGCCCTCAGCGGATGGTGGACCTTGGACCCCGCGGTCTTCGTCAAGCCGGTCGACATCGGCGGATCGCACGGTCACGTCGACGTTCCGCTCTTCCTGCCTCTCACATCGGCGATCGTGCTCGGATCGTTCCTGCCGTTCCTGCTCGGCTTCCACGCGCTCAGGCACCTGCCCGCGACGGCGGCGGGCATCGCCGCGTCGTCGGAGGTGCTGTTCGCCTTCCTCGTGGCATGGCTCTGGCTCGGAGAAGGACTCCAGCCGGTGCAGCTGGCCGGCGCGGCCGTGGTGCTGGTCGGGATCATGCTCGCCCAGACGGCCCGGGTCGGCAAGGTCGTCGACGCCGATCTGGTGCTCCCGGCGGCCTGATGTCGGTGGTCGAAGACATGTTCGAGTCATGGAACTCCTCGAACGCGCGATCCCCCTCCCCCTGGCCTCGGCGCATCCCGGCGTGACCGTGCTCGCCCTGCACGGCCGGATGTGGCGGGCCACCCGCCCCGACGGGACTGTGCTCGGCTACGTGGAGATCGTCCGCACCGCTGAGGGCGAGCGCTTCTTCAGCAAGCGGCTGCGCCCCCGCGCGCAGGGCTTCCTGCCCGTCGGCGAGTTCTGGACTGCCGACGATGCCATCGATTCGCTGCGGCCCTGAGGCGGTTCCGGGATTAACTCTCTACCTGAGAGTTTCCGCGACTCGCGGAACGGACGACCGGCAGCCGCATGCGCCGAGCGTATCGTCCCGCCCATGACGTGGCTGAACGACATTCTCGACTGGATCCGGTCCGACGCGGGCTGGAAGCTCATCACGACCGCCGTGATCCCCTTCGTGGCGATCGTGCTCGCCGGCATCATCGCTGCCGGCATCGGGCGCGGCGGCGTCAAGCGGCTGATCACCCAGCGCGACTTCGAGACGCGCGCATCCGCCGTCGCGGCTCTCGTGGCCGCGGGCCAGAGCGCGTCCACCTGGCACAGCCAGGGACCGGCTTCCAAGGAGCACTCCGAGCTGATGGCGAGCCAGGCCGATGTGCAGGTCCGGCTGCTGCCGATCGCGGGCGCGCGGCTCGCCGCCGACTGGGCGGCGCACCAGTTGCGCGAGATGCGCACCAACTCCGTCAGCTACAGCTACCAGGCCGAGCAGACGCTCGATGAGTACCGCGACCGCCTGGTCGAGTGGCTGCACCGCCCGGGCCGCGCCAAGAAGCTGTTCGCGGCGGACCTCGACCGCTGGCAGTACGCCGACACGGCGATCGACCCCGTCGTGCTGGAACAGCAGCGCTGGGCCGAGGAGCAGTACTCATCAGCCGCGTCCGCGTCCGCGTCTGCGTCCGGAGTCGCGGCCGACCATGCGCAGGACGGTGCGTTCACCGCGCCCGGCACGACCGCTGCCGAGTCGCTGTTCCAGTCCGAGAAGGTCGCCTCCTAGCCGGATGCCTCCGCATGCTCGACGAGCGCCGTCGCATGGGGTCACCCTGCCGAACAGCCTGCCCGGCATGACAGCCTCCGTGCGCCCGATGACCGACGACGAGTTCGCGAAGTTCCTCGCCAGGCAGCGCGCGGGCTACGCCGCCGATGTGGCGCGGGCATCCTCGATCCCCGTGGAGGCCGCGCTGGCCAGGGCCGAGGAGCAGATGGCCGGACTTCTCCCGGAGGGGATGCGGACCCCCGGACATCGTCTGCTGATCGTTCTGGATGGCGGGCGCCCGGTCGGCACGCTGTGGATCGGACCGCATCCGGAGCGCAGCGGTGCCGCATACGTCTATGACATCTTCATCGACGAGGCGGAACGCGGCCGAGGCTTCGGCCGCACCGCCATGCTGGCGGTCGAAGAGCTCGCCAAGGCCGACGGATCCGCCGCGATCGGGCTCAACGTCTTCGGCTTCAACCAGGGCGCGCAACGGCTGTACGCCTCGCTCGGCTACGACGTGGTCGCGACGCAGATGCTGAAGAGGCTCTGACTAGGAGCGGGCGCCCTCGGCCCGCAAGGAGCGCACGAGCAGGAACTTCTGCACCTTGCCGGTCGTGGTCACGGGCAGCGAGGCGGCGTCGATGATCGTGATGCCTCGCGGGACTTTGAACCGAGCGAGGCGCAGGCGCAATTCACGCAGCACGGCCTGCTCGTCGATCTCTGCACCCTCGGGCGGGACGATCCACGCCCATGCGACGTCGCCGAAGCGCTCGTCCGGAACACCGGCGACGAAGGCCTGGCTGATCCCGGGCATCTCGGTGAGCACCTGTTCCACCTCGAGCGGTGACACGAGTTCGCCGCCGACCTTGAACAGCTCGCTGCTCCGACCGTCCAGCCGCAGGTAGCCCTGCTCGTCGACGTAGCCGAGGTCGCCCGTGCGCAGCCATCCCTCTGCATCCACCGAGAACTGCGTCCGTTCCGGATCCCCGAAGTAGCCGTGCGTGACCAGGGGTCCGCGCACGGACAGCTCGCCGGTCCGGCCGGCCGGCAGCACCTCGCCCGAGAACGGATCGATCGTGCGGTACTCGGCCAGTCGCACATCGTCGACACCCGCACCCTGCGCAGCGATGCCGCCGAGCTTCGTCGTGCCGACGGTCGACGACACGGTTGCGATGTCGTCGCCGGGGTGCGTCATCACCGTCGCAGCTGACACCTCGGTCTGCCCGTAGCCGGTGAAGATCATCCGCGGGGCCAGGTCGGTCATGACCCGCTCCCAGAGCCAGGCGGGGGCGGGCGCCGCCGCGGAGCACACCGACTCGAGGCTGCTCAGATCGCGCGGCTCCTTCACCGCCTGGTCGACGACTGCGACCGTCATGGTCGGAACGAACAGCGCCTCGTTGATCCGCTCGCGCTCGATGATGTCCAGCACCGTCTTCGGGTTGAACACGCGCAAGGGGGCGATGGCCCCGGCGACGAACAGCACCGAGAGCATCCCCTCGACATAGCCGAAGACGTGGTAGAGCGGCAGAGGGAAGCTGATGCGCCATCCGTCGTCGAATGCGCGGTGGTACGCCGAGCCGTACGCGCTGCGGAGCACCATGTCATGGGTGAGTTCGGCCCCGAGCGCGTGGCCGGTCGTTCCCGAGGTGAAGACGATGTCGCAGACATCGTCCGGTGCGAGCTGGTCGAGTCGGGCGTCGACATCCTCAGCAGGGACACCTCCATCACCCAGGCGGCCCAGGTCAAGGGCATCACGTCCCGCATGCGCCTCGACGAGGACGATGTGGCGGAGTTCGGGCATCCCGGTGGAGGAGACGCCGGATTCCCAGCCCGGGACGAGCTGGTCGAATGCCGCCAAGAAGTCGGTGGCAGCCGATGCATCCACCATGATCACCACGGAGGCAGCGCTCTGGCGGAGGCGTTCGCCGATCTCGTCCGCCTTGTACGAGTAGTTCAAGGGGACCGCGATGGCGCCGGCCCTGGCGACCCCGAACTTGATCGCCGGGTACTCCGCGCGGTTGTCGACCAGCAGCGCGACCCGGTCGCCGTGCTGCACGCCGAGCGACATGAGTCCGGCCGCGATCGTGCGCGAGCGTTCCGCGACCTCGCGGTAACTCTGCGAGCGGCCATCGGCCAGCACATAGGGACGGTCGGGATGCTGTGCCGCCACCACGTCCAGCTGTGCCGCGAGCGACCGCGGCACCCACGGCGCATTTCGCGCATCCAGCGCCGAGCGGCGCGCTTCGACCCGGGGATCCGTCGTTGCAGTCATGGGATCGGACGTTACTCGAAGGCGCGGCCTGCTCGCAGGTGGTGCAGGCCGTGCCGTCGGAACTGCGCGCCTAGACTCTCAGGCGAGCCGAACCGGGCCGATCCCCCCGTAGCTCAGTGGATAGAGCATCCGGTTTCTACCCGGCTGGTCGGGAGTTCGAATCTCTCCGGGGGGGCCTCAGACCGCTTTCGCCAGCGCCGCCAGCACCTGTGGCAGGGTGGGCACGCCCTGGGCGCGGAACACCTCGGCGCCGTCCGCGGTGCGGACGATGACGGTGGGGGTGACCAGCACGCCGTCGCTCTCGGCCTGCGACTCGAACTTCACCACATCGCGCTCGACGATCTGCGCCGCGGGCACCAGGCGCGCGGCATCCGCGAGCACGGCGCGCGTTAGATGGCATGGCTCGCAGAATGCGGAGGTGTAGAGGTCGACGATCACGCAGGGGGCAACCATGGTCGGAGCCATCCGATTCCCCTCGGCTCCCGATTCCGCCGCTGGTGAGCAAGTTGCTTAACACAAGTATATACTTTCGGCTGTGAAACATAGCGAAGTCCTCCAATCACTCCTCGTCTCCTCCAGCTGCCTGATGCGCATCGCCGCCCAGGCCACGGGCAACCGGACACCGTCCGCCATCTGGCGCGCCCTCGGCATCCTCGACGCCGACGGCCCGATGCGGATCGGCGAACTCGCGGCGGCCAGCCGTGTCACGCAGCCCGGCATGACCCGGGTGATCGCCACCATGGTGGAAGAGGAGATGGTCTCCCGGATCGCCGATGTCGAAGACTCGCGAGCCTGGCTGATCCGCATCACGCCGACGGGCCGTACGGCGCTCAAGAACTGGCGGCGCCAGATCAGCGAAGCGCTCGGCCCCTGGTTCGCCGATCTCGACACCGGGGAGTGGGCGATTCTCGAGCGGGCCGTCGAGCTGGTGACGTCGCGCACCGCGAGCGATGCCGCGGTGTACGCATGACCGCCGATGTCAGCACCCACGGCAGCGAGACCGCGAGCATCCTGAAGCAGCCCCGCACCGTCTGGGCGATCGCCTTCGCCTGCGTGATCGCCTTCATGGGCATCGGCCTCGTCGATCCGATCCTGAAGGGGATCGCCTCCGAGCTGCACGCGAGCCCCACCCAGACCGAGCTGCTCTTCACCAGCTATCTCGCCATCACCGGCCTCATGATGCTCATCACGAGCTTCGTCTCGAGCCGGCTCGGCGCGCGCCTGACCCTGCTCATCGGCTTGGCACTCATCGTGATCTTCGCCCTGCTGGCCGCGCTGAGCGGCTCGGTCGAGGCGATCATCGGATTCCGCGCCGGATGGGGCCTCGGCAACGCCCTGTTCATCTCGACCGCGCTCGCGACCATCGTCGGCGCCGCATCGGGCGGAACCAACCAGGCCGTCATCGTCTACGAAGCCGCCTTGGGCCTCGGGATCGCGGTCGGCCCGCTCCTCGGCGGTCTTCTCGGCTCGATCAGTTGGCGCGGACCGTTCTTCGGCGTCTCCGGGCTGATGGTCGTCGCCTTCATCGCGATCCTGATCCTGCTGCCGCGCGAGAAAGGAGTGGTGCGCGAGAAGACCCGCCTGAGCGCGCCGCTGCGCGCCCTCGGCAACCGCCCCTTGCTGGTGCTGGCGCTGTCGGCGTTCTTCTACAACTTCGGCTTCTTCGTGCTGCTGGCCTACACGCCGTTCGCCCCCGGGCTCACCGGCTTCAACCCACTCGGCCTCGGCCTCACCTTCTTCGGCTGGGGCATCGCGGTCGCCGTCACGAGCGTGTGGGTCGCTCCGGTGCTGACCGCGCGATTGCCCAGATCGATCGTGCTGGCGATCGTGATGGGGGTGCTCGCGCTCGACCTCATCGTCGCGGGGGTCTTCGTGACGACGACCGCCGCGTTGATCGCGTGCGTCGTGGTGGGCGGGCTGATGCTCGGCGTGATCAACACCGTGCTCACCGAGTCGACCATGGAGGCCACCGATCTCCCGCGTTCCGTCGCCTCCTCGACCTATTCCTTCGTCCGGTTCATGGGCGGCGCGGTGGCTCCGCCCGCCGCCGCGGCGATCGCGGCTGCGACGAACGGTTCCGTGCCGTTCTTCGTCGGCGGCGTCTCGGTGCTCGTCGCCACCACCCTCATCCTGACCGGGCGCCGTCAGCTCCGCCGCATCGACGGCAAGGTGGAGACGCCGAAGGACGAGGCCGAGGACATCGGCCTGGGCGAGGTGACCTGACCCGGAAGGGCCGGGGGACGGCACATGGTGCCTCTCCCGCCCGGGTCGGCCCCCGCAGGTAGGCTGGGCGAGTGGCTGCACACCCCGATGTCCTGGTCTGGATCGACTGCGAGATGACAGGACTCGATCTCGAAGTCGACGAACTCGTCGAGGTGGCGGTCGTCGTCACCGACTACGATCTGAGGCCGCTCGACCCCGGGTTCGACATCGTCATCAAACCGGGCGCCTCCGCGCTCGAGCACATGGGCGACTACGTCACCCAGATGCACGCGGAGAGCGGCCTGATCGACGAGATCCCGAACGGGGTCACCCTGGCTGAGGCCGAGTACGAGGTGCTCGAGTACATCCTGAAGTTCGTCCCGGAGGCGGGAACCGCTCCGCTGGCCGGCAACACCATCGGCACGGACCGCTCCTTCCTGGCGAGGTACATGCCGCGGGTCGACGGCCACCTGCACTACCGCAGCGTCGACGTCTCCTCCATCAAAGAGCTCGCCCGCCGATGGTATCCGCGCGTCTACTTCCAGGCGCCGGCCAAGAACGGCGGGCACCGGGCGCTCGCCGACATCCTGGAATCGATCCGCGAGCTCGACTACTACCGCAAGGTCCTGTTCGTGGCCGAACCCGGCCCGACGAGCGAGCAGGCGCAGGCGGCGGCCGCCTCCACGGTGGAGTCATGGGCGTCGGTCGTACCGTAGAATCGTCGGGTTGTCCGCGTCCTCATCTCGGAGGCGGTCGGCGCATGGTGGGTGTAGCTCAGTTGGTAGAGCGCTGGCTTGTGGTGCCGGATGTCGCGGGTTCGAGTCCCGTCATCCACCCCATGTTCCTGGTCTCGTCGCCGGTGCTGTCCGGCACGGACCTCGAGCGCGACACCACGACCGCGTCTCGGATCGCCTCAGAGCTGCCATGGCAGACCATCGTGTGGAACGATCCGGTCAATCTGATGAACTACGTGACGCATGTCTTCCGCAGCTACTTCGGCTACAGCACGCCAGAGGCGGAACGCCTGATGCTGCAGGTGCATCACGACGGCAAGGCGATCGTCGCGACCGGTCCCCGCGAGAAGATGGAACGGCACGCCGAGGCGATGCACGAATACGGGCTCTGGGCGACCGTTGACCAGGCATCGTGACCGGCCGGATGAGAAACGCGGGCTGATGCGCATCGAACCCGAGATCACCGGTGTTCTGATCGAGTTGACGCCGATGGAGCGCAGGCTGCTGGCGGCGCTCCTGGCCCAGTACGACGAACTCGTGCACGAGCAGGCGGACGACGGCGGGCCCGGCGACGATCCGGCCATCGACCGGCTCTTCCCGAACGCCTATCCGGATGACCCGGAGGCCGCGGCCGAGTTCCGCACCTACACGCGCGATGGCCTCGTCGAGCGCAAGCGGGCCAACTCCGGACTCATCGCGGCCGCACTGTCGGCTTCCGCCGGGGACCGGATCGCCGTGGCACGGGATGACGCCGAACGCTGGCTTCCGGCACTCACCGACCTGCGCCTCGTGCTGGCGGAGCGCCTCGGCATCCGGGATGACGGCGACCCGCTGCCCGGCAACGAGCTCGCCGAGGTGTACCAGTGGCTGGGCGAGCTGCAGTGGTCGCTCGTGGAAGCCCTCGACTGATGGCTCGACTGATGGCTCCCGGCTGATGGCTCTCGGCTGATGCTGGACCTGGACCGCGACGCCTTCGAGAAGCTGGTGATCGAGGAGCTCGACCTGCTGCCCGACGAGATGGTGGAGGGCATCGAGAACGTCGCCTTCGTCACCGAGGACCGGCCGGAGGACGGCTCGCTCAGCCTCTTCGGCCTCTACCACGGTGTCGCGCTCACCCACCGCGAGCGCTACGGCTTCGGGGAGCTGCCCGACCGCATCGTGGTGTACCGGGAGCCGATGCTGCACAGCTGCCGCACGATGCAGGAGCTGCACGACCAGGTGCACGTGACCCTGGTGCACGAGATCGGGCACTACTACGGGCTGAACGACGAGGAACTGCAGCGGCTCGGCTGGGCATGATCATCCGAGCACCCGATCGGCGAGCTCGCGCGGGCGTTCGCGGGCGATGAACGCGTCCTCCTGCGCCGCCCATACCTGCCAATAGCGGTCGAAACGCCCGTGGTCGCGCTCCGAGGAGCGGCGGCGCCGCTCCCCCGCGTCGAGCTCCACCCAGATGCCGAAGGTCGCGAGGGGGCGGCTGGCGCGGCTGAGGGCGCCGCATCCCTCGACCACGACGGCGCGCCCCGGGTCGAGCGGATGCCATTCCGCCGGCCGCGCGCCCGCCCAGTCCCAGCGCGTCCACCCGGGAGCCCGGGCCCGCAGCACGGTCCGGTGCACCGCATCGGAACCGGCCTGCAGCCCCTCCCAGCCCGGATACAGCTCGTCGAGGCTGACGAGCTGCGCGTCCAAGCGGGGGGCGAGCGACTCGGCCAGCACGCTCTTGCCGGCCCCGGAGCGGCCGTCGATGAGCACGACAGCGCGGCGTCCGGGCGCGGCATCCCGGATCGCGGTCACCAGCTCGTCGAGCCCGGCGCCGTCGAGGTCAGCGGCCACCGATCACCCACTGCCCCGTCACGACGGCGGTCGTGACCGCCGCTGCGGCGATCAGCGCCGCCACCAGGATCAGCAGCACCTCGCGCATGCCGAACCTCGATCGCCGCGCCCAGCTGCGCGGCGTGCTGCCGCCGAAGCCGCGCGCCTCCATCGCGGTGGCCAGGGCGCTCCCCCGCCGGATCGAGAGCACGAACAGCGCGAAGACGAGTCCCCCGAAGCGCTGCAGCCGTCCGCGATCGGCCGCGCCGCGCGCGCGACGGGCCATGGCGAGGGCGCGCCAGTCCTCGCGCATCAACCCGAGCAGACGGAACGCGGCAAGGGCTCCCAGCACGAACCGGGAGGGCAGGCGCACGATCTGGGCCAGCCCGTCGGCGAGTTCTGTGGCATCCACGGTCGCGAAGAGGGCGACGGCGGGGAGCGCGATCGCCAGCACGCGCAGCATCGTGGCGATGGCGAGGTGCAGCGAGCCGTCCGTGACCTCCACGAACCACCAGTCCAGGTAGAGCCGGCCCGATGGCCTGCCGTAGAGCAGCACGGCGATCCCGGCCAGGGGGGCGGCGAACCAGACCGGGGCCGTTCGGTGCCAGAACGCACCCCACCGCAGGCCCGCGAAGGGCAAGAGCACGGCTTCGAGCGCCAGCGCGAGCCCGGCGGAGACCGTGTCCACCGAGAAGGCGAGCGTCAGCGCGATCACCAGCGCGGCGGCGATCTTGGCCACCGGGTTGATCGCGGCGACCCCGGACCGGGATGGCAGGGCCGTCGCCGCCGCCGTCATGCCGCCACCCCGGCCATGGCGAGTTCGTGCGCGCCGATGGCCGCCGCGAACCGCGGATCGTGGGTGGCGGCCACCACCGCCGCACCGCCCGACCGCAGCTCCTCGATCAGCTCGACCACCGCGGCCCAGGTGAGCGCGTCCTGACCGAAGGTCGGCTCGTCGAGCACGAGCACGCCCGGCCGGGTCGCCAGCACGGCGCCGACGGAGAGCCGGCGCTTCTGCCCGCCCGAGAGAGTGAAGGGGTTGGCCCCGGCCAGCGAGTGGAGGCCGAGGCGGGCCAGCAGCTCATCCACCCGCTCGTCGATCGCCGCGGGAGCCAGGTGCAGCGTGCGCGGGCCGAGCGCGAGCTCGTCGCGCACGGTCGAGGTCAGGAACTGGTGCTCGGGCGTCTGGAACACCGTGCCGATGCGGGTGAGCAGCTCGCGCGAGCGCATCCGGATCGGGCGCGGGTCGGCGCCGGCGGCGAGCAGCGGCTCGGCGCGCACCTCCCCGGCGAAGGGGGCGAGGAGCCCGCCGAGAGTGAGCGCGAGGGTGGTCTTGCCGGAGCCGTTCGGGCCGGTCAGGGCGAGCACCTCACCGGCCGACACGGTGGTGTCGAGCGGGGAATGCGCCGTCACAGGGAGCGGGCGGCCCGCGACACGGGCGAGACTGAGCCGTTCCGCCCTGAGCAGGGCCGGATGCTCGGCAGGCCCGCGCCGCCGGGCGATCCGGGATTCGCGGCCGGGGACCCAGACGCCGGCGGCGGCCAGCGCAGCGCCCCGCTGGGCGAGCACGGCGCGGGGCTCGCCGTCGGCCATCAGGGTTCCGTCTGCGCCGAGCACGACGATGCGGTCGGCGAGGTCGAGCCAGGATTCCACGCGGTGCTCGACGATGACGGCGGTCGCGCCCGTTCGGGCCAGCACGGCCGCGACGGCATCCCGCACCTCCAGCACGCCCGAGGGATCGACGTTCGCCGTCGGTTCGTCGAGCAGCAGCAGACCCGGGCGCATCGCCAGTGCCCCTGCGAGCGCGAGCCGCTGCTTCTGGCCGCCCGACAGCGCTTCGGTCGGATGATCGAGCGGCAGCTCGAGTCCGACGAGTTCGAGAGCCTCCCGCACGCGGATCCACAGTTCGTCGCGCGGGACGCCGAGGTTCTCGCAGCCGAAGGCCACGTCGTCGCCGACCCGGGACATGATCACCTGGCTGTCGGGATCCTGCAGCACCAGTCCCGCGGCTCCGCGCGCTGAGCGGGGATCGTGCCCGTCGACGGTCAGGATGCCGGCGCTGTCGCCCTCGTCGCTGCTTCCGTCATCATCGCCGAGCACCCCGGCCAGCGCGGCGAGCATCGTCGATTTGCCCGAGCCGGACGGCCCGAGCAGCAGCACCCGCTCCCCCGGCTCCAGCGCGAGGTCGATGTCGTGCAGCGCCCAGTCCCGGCGGCCGGCGTGGCGCCAGCCCCAGCCGTGCGCCCTGACCCCGACCGCAGGGGCGGCCGGGGTGCGCCATCCGGATCCTGAGTTCATCGAGCGGGTCTCACACCGCCCGCTGACGCCCCGCCGCGAAACGGTTGAGCGCGCCGGTCGGGCGCAGCGCCCGCACGATGAGCCAGCCGAGCAGGCCCGCCAGCACCGCGCCGGACACCGCGAAGCAGCTCAGGTAGACGGTCGCGTAGCCGGCCGTGACGGCCGGCGTGTAGAGCACGAGGTCGAGAATCCCGCCGCCGACGCCCGCGACCGCGCCGGCCGGCATCGCGGTCACCAGCCTCCAGCTCGCGTAGAGGAACACGGCGAACACGAGTTCGGCGCCGAGCCCCTCCACCACGCCGTAGAGAAGGGTGATCGGCCCGCCCCATGCGTTGCCGACCAGAGCCTCGACGACAGCGGCGACCAGCTCCGCGAACAGCGCGGCTCCCGGCTTGCGGATGATGAGAGCCGCCAGCACCCCTGCCAGCAGCCAGATGCCGTAGCCGAGGCTCTGCACGCCGGGCAGCACCGCGGCGAAGCCCGCGGCGGGGAACTGCCAGGCCCAGTAGACGACGCCTGCGGCGACACCGATCACGGAGGCCACCACGATGTCGACGACGCGCCAGCGCCAGATGATCCTCGCGCGCGAGGGGCGTGAAGGAGCGGAAGGAGTTGCGGTCATGTCTCGTGCCTCTCGTGAATGAGTGAGGGCACGGGTTCGGGGCTTGCACCCCGAGAGAAGTCTCCCTGCGCCGGCATGATCCGGATCAGGTTCGACGGTCGAAGCTTGGATCAGCTTCCTCTCAGCCCGGCACACCGGACTCCCGTGTTCGACAGCAGAGTCTACGCCGTCGCGCACTCCGCTGTTGCCGTGCGATCGCTATGCTGTCGCCCAACTCCGATCCGAAGGAGTCCCGTGGACCGCCGACGCTTCCTCGTGCGCGTGAATGGGTGCCGCGCCCCGCTTCCGCCCGCCATGCTGCTGCCTCGACGACCGGCAGCTCATCCGGGATCGGGCCCCCTGCAGCCGGTCGCCCTGGACGACGTGCTCCGCCGCTGAGCAGACGCTGGGTCAGGATGCCGGCGCCGCCTCGCCCGGCAGCGGCAGCTCCTCTGGGCTGTCGTCCATGAAGCCGATCGCCGCGAACTGGAGCTTGCCGAAGTCGAGCTGCGGGTCCCGGGTGAGACTGGTGTCGAGCACATAGGCGATGTTGATCAGGAGATCCTTCATCCCCGAATGGAAGCTGTCGCCGACCATCCGCGTGCAGATGACAAGGCCCTGCACCGCGATCAGTTCGCCGCGCGCATCCCGCGGCCGGAACGGGATCGCACGTTCGGCGTAGCAGAGCACGTAGTCGGGGCGATCGGATCCGGGCATCACCCGGATCACCCGGGCGCGCAGTGGCAGCAGCGCCGCGAGCTCCTCCGGGCCGGCGTCCAGCCTCGTGATCACCAAGGAAGGCATGGGAACAGCGTGGCAGACGGGAGGCGCCGCACGTCAATGCCGGAGCCGGCGCGGCGCGGCGAGCCCGCTTCATCCAGGTACCGGCGCGGCCAGCAGCGCGACCACGTTCGCGCCGCCCTTCGTGGACTGCCGCCCGACCTCCGCGAATCCGAGCCGTTCGTGGAAGGAGAGCGAGCCCGGATTCGGCGGCTCCAGGTTGACCTCGCAGAGCACCTCGGCGGCGCCGATCCGGCGCGCCTCGGCGAATGCGGCGTCGTAGAGGCGCGGCCCGATGCCCTGGCCGCGCAGATGGGCGGCCAGCACGATGCGATCCACGTAGACGAAGGCAGTGCCCCGCTCGCGCGCGCGGGCGCTGAAGAAGAGGTAGTTCTCGCTCTGATAGGACAGGCCGGGCGGCATCCCGAGCAGGAACCCGGCGGGCGCCCCGTCGTCGACGACGACCCGCACCGTGCTCAGCTCGACCAGCTCGGCCAGTTCGGGCGCCGAGGTGATCGGCACCGCGGGGTATGCCGCATCGTTCACCGCGACCAGCTCGTCGAGGTCGCTCGCACGGTATGGGCGCACACGGTATGGGCGCAGGATCGGGTCGGCCACCCTGCCACGTTATCGAGCCGCTACTCCTTCGCGGACGCGTACGGCGCGTTGGCGTGCTGCTGGATCCAGGCGAGCGAGTCGATCGGGTCGCCCGCGGCATCCAGGATGCCGAAGTGCAGATGCGGCCCCGTGCTCCCGCCGGTGTCGCCCACCAGCCCGAGCAGCCGGCCCCGCGTCACGGTCTGGCCGACCGACAGCCGCAACGAGCCGAGCTCCATGTGCCCGTAGACGCTGCTGAAGCTCACGCCGTCGATGCTGTGGCGGATGATCGCATAGACGCCGAGCTCGCCGGAGGGGTCGCCCACCTCGGTGACCACACCGTCGGCGATCGCCGAGACGGGAGTGCCGAGCCCCGGGTTGAAGTCCGTTCCGTGGTGGAAGCCGGAGCATCCCCCGCATGGTGCCGCCCGCCGCCCGAAGCGGTCGCCCACCGGACTCGAGGGGTCGATCGGCCACTGCACCGTGGTGTAGCTGGTGACGGCGTAGCCGTCCCGGCGGAGGTCCACCGGCTGCTCGACGGCGGTCGATACCGAGACGTGCTGCAGGCCCACCGCCTGGGCGACGAGCTGCTCGGTCGCCGCCTGCGCCGGCAGCTCGTGGATGCCAACGGTCGCGAAGGCGAAGGCCGTCGCGGCGATCGCGAGCACCGATCGATTGACGCGGAGGAAGCCGACCAGCGGGTGGGCATGGGAGGCGGACGGGCGCGCGGACGCAGACTTCTGCTGGAACAAGGGACGAGCACTTTCGAGTCGGGCGCGGCACTCGTGCACACGCGGGACGCCTAGCTTGCGTCCTCGGATGGAGCGGACCCACGTCGCCGTTCTGCACGGTGGATAACGTCGCACCGGAACCAGCGGGGTCGGAACCATGCTGGACGATCGAACTGGGTGGAACCTGGCAACGGGTGCTCCCGCGGCTTCCGCACTCCCTACCGCGCCTGCCCTGCTGCCGTGCCCTGCCGTGCTGTGCCCTGCCGTGCCGTGCCCTGTCCTTCCTGCTCTTCCCTCTCTTCCTTCACAGGATTTGTGTTCGATACTTCTCCACCAATAGTCGAGCATCACTAGTACTTATCTTCGCACCGTGGGAGGATCGTCCTATGCCTCTCACCGCGACCATCTCCCTCGAGGTCCCCGACCTCGCGGGGATCGCG
>WOYR01000131.1:0-18234 GCA_011620705.1 Microbacteriaceae bacterium
GATGCCGATGACGTGACCACGGTCGGCGCGCGTCGAGGCCGTCCCAACTACACCGCCGTCGTGCTGGGCATCCTCGCCGGCGCGATCGGGCTCGTCCTCTTGGTCGTCGGCGTCATCATCCGCCAGCCCATCGTCGGCATTATCGGCTTCGTCCTCATGTTCACGGGGGCGCTCATCGCGATCACCCCGCCGCGCCGCTTGACGGTCCCCCGATCCGGCTCGGCCTCGAGCGCGAAGCCGCGGGCCGGATTCACGGATTCCCTCAACGAGCGGTGGGAACGCCGCGACGACCAGCACGAAGGCTGAGCAGCAGGCTCCTCGCTTCTCACCCGAAAGGACCGGCCGAGCCGGTCCTTTTCTCGTTCACGCCGCCAGCGGGCGTCGCGCGGGCGCTGCCGCCGGAATTCGCCCCGCAGTTCTCTGTTCGGGAGGACGCCACGCCGGTGCCAGGTCTGATCCACGCCCGATCCACCGCGTGTCTTCCTCCCGAACGGCATGAGGGCGGGCGGTCCCGGGAGGGGACCGCCCTCCACTTCGCTCCCCGGCCGGAATCCGAGGTTCTCGGGGGAGTGCCCCCTCTTGTGGGGGCTGGTCCGAGCCGAATCCAGCCACGAAGTGGTGGATTGTGGTTGAAAGTGGAGTAAAGTGGGGAATGTCCTTCTGTCTGGCCGGAGAGTGAGGGGGCCCGCGCATGCTGCTCGGCACGTTCGTCCCCAAACTCGACGAGAAGGGGCGCATCATCCTCCCCGCGAAGTTCGCGGACGACTTCTCCGGCGGGGTCGTGATGGCGCGCGGCCAGGAGCACGCGATCTACGTGTACAGCCAGCGCGAGTTCGAGGGCCTCGTGGAGCGGATGCAGCAGCAGGCTCCCGCCCTCGGCAAGAAGGGCCGCGACTATCTGCGCCTGTTCCTCAGCGGGGCGACCCAGGAGATCCCGGACGGGCAGCGCCGGGTGACCATCCCGCCGATGCTGCGCGAGTACGCCGGTCTCGACCGCGACCTCACCGTGATCGGCGCCGGCACGCGTGCCGAGATCTGGGACACCGCGGCATGGAGCTCCTATTACAGCAATGCCGAATCCGACTTCGCCGACGCCGACGAGGAGGTGATCTCGGGACTCTTCTAGCGCCTCGTGCCCGACCCTCAGCCGCGCACCCTGACTTCACTTCCCCGGAGCCAGGTCGCAGCGGATGGGGATCAGGCCCGAGGGGCCCGACCCGCTACCTCATGGCCGAGAACACCCTGCACACCCCCGTCATGCTCGAGCGCACGCTCGAGCTGCTCGCCCCGGCACTGGAGCACCCCGGTGCCGTGCTCGTCGATGCCACCCTCGGGCTCGGCGGACATGCCGAGGCGTTCCTCCAGCGGTTCCCGGAGCTGGAGTTCGTCGGCCTCGACCGCGATCCGCACGCCCTCGCCATGACGGAGGAACGGCTCGCGGGCTACGGAGCCCGCGTGCATCTCGTCCACACCGTGTACGACCGGGTGAGCGAGGTGCTCGGCGAGCTGGGCATCCCGGCTGTCGCCGGCGTGCTCTTCGACCTCGGTGTCTCGTCGATGCAGCTCGACCAGGTCGAGCGCGGCTTCTCATACTCGAAGGATGCCCCGCTCGACATGCGCATGGACGACACCGCAGAGCTCACAGCAGCCCGCGTCCTCGCCGAGTACGACGAGGCGAGCCTGCGCCGGATCTTCTACGAGTACGGCGAGGAGAAGCTGGCGCCGCGTTACGCCAGCCGCATCGTGCGCGAACGCGCTGCCGCGCCGCTGTCGACCTCAGCGCAACTCGTCGAACTGCTGATCGCCGCCACGCCGGCCGCGCTGCAGCGGGCAGGGCATCCGGCCAAGCGCGTTTTCCAGGCATTGCGCATCGAGGTCAACCAGGAGCTCTCGGCTCTGGAGCGCGCGATCCCGGCGGCCCTCGACTCTCTCGAGGTCGGCGGCAGGATCGTGGTGCTCGCCTACCAGTCGCTCGAGGACCGCATCGTCAAGCGCGAGTTCGCCGCGCGCACCAGCTCGACCGCTCCGCGCGGGCTGCCGGTCGAGTTGCCGGAGCACCGGCCCGAGTTCCGGCTCCTGGTCCGCGGTGCCGAGATGGCGAGCGAGGCGGAGAAGGCGAAGAACTCGCGGGCGACCTCTGTGCGGCTGCGCGCCGCAGAGCGGTTGCGTGCCGCATGACCGCACTCGCTGCCACAACCGCCCGACCGCTCCGGCAGCCGGTCGAGGCCCCACGCCGGCATCTCGAGGTCGCGCCGAGCCGCGCGCAGCGACGCGCCCGACCGCGCCTGCTGCCCGCTCTGGTGACGATCGGCGGCATCGGCGTCATCCTGCTCGTGCAGCTGCTGCTGAGCATCGTGCTCGCCGACGGGGCATACCAGATCTCCGGTCTGCAGTCGGCGAAGCACGACGCGGTGCTCCAGCAGCACGCCCTCTCGGAGCAGCTCGACCTGCTGGCATCGCCGCAGCACCTCGCGGCCAACGCCGAGGCGCTCGGCATGGTGGCGAGCGGCAGCGCCCTGTACCTGGATGCCAAGACCGGCGCCGTCACGGGCACCGGCACCGCGGCGGGCGGCAGCCTGCTCGGAGCGGGGGACCAGGTCGGCAATGTGCTGCTGGGCGGCACAGCCCTCGTCACCGTGAAAGCGAGCGGCACCGGCATGACGACCTCGACCACAGACTCGACCGGGGGCACCCAGGCCCCGACCGACACGGGGACGGGAGGTACCGGGCAGGCCCCCCAGACCCCCGGGCTGCTCCCGTCCCCCACCACCCACTGACCACGAGAACGAGGAGCGAGCGATGACCTCCCTGCGCATGTCGCGACGGCGGCTCTCGTTGACCGTGATCGCGGTGTTCGCGATCATGGTGGTCTTCGTCATCCGGCTGGTCGACATCCAATTGGTGCAGGCCTCGGAGTTGACCAAGCTGGCCGACGCCCACCGGATGCAGACGGTCACCACCTATGGCACCCGCGGCGACATCGTGGACAGCAACGGCGTCGTGCTCGCCGACAGTGTCGACCGCTTCGACATCACCGCGTCGCCCCGCAATGTCTCGGCCGAGGGTTTCGACCGCCGCAACAAGGACGGCTCGACCACCAAGATCAGCCTCAGCGATGCGATCGGGGAGATCGCCGATCTGACCGGCGCCGACCCGCAGGCGCTGAAGACGGCGCTCACCCAGGATCCGGCATCCGATTTCGTGTACCTGGTGAAGGCCGTCAAGCTCGCCGTGTTCGACAAGGTGAAGGCGCTTCGCATCCCGTGGGTCTACAGCGAACCGCACCCGGCGCGCAGCTACCCGGACGGCGCCGTCGCCGGCAACCTGGTCGGCTTCATCGGCACCGACGGCCCGCTTGCCGGAACCGAACTCAAGCAGGACTCGTGCCTGGCCGGGACGAACGGCTCCTCGAGATACGAGACCAGCGCGGACGGCGTGCGGCTTCCCGGAAGCACCGTCGTGACCAAGGCGGCGACGGACGGCGGGACGATCACCCTGACGATCGACGCCAATCTGCAGTGGTTCGCGCAGCAGGCGCTCGCCCAGCAGGCGCAGGCGACCGGCTCCGACTGGGGAACGGCCATGGTCGTCCGGGTCGGCGACGGCCACATCATGGCGGACGCCGATTATCCCTCGATCGATCCGAACGACCTCAACTCGGTTCCGAGCGATTCGACAGGAGCCCGCAGCTTCTCCAGCCCCTATGAGCCCGGATCGATCATGAAGCCGGCGACCGTCGCCGGCCTGGTCGACAAGGGCCTCGTCACCGCCACCACCCCGGTCGACGTCCCTGGCCGTTTCACGGACGGCCTGCCGAAGGGCAGCTACATCAAGGACTCGTTCCCGCATGGCGACATGCACATGACGGTCGCGGGCGTGATCATGAACTCGTCCAACATCGGCATCGCCGAGCTCACCAAGCTCGAGAGCGAGAAGGATCGGTACGCCAATCTGCGCGCCTTCGGATTCGGGTCCCCGACCACCGTCGGCTTCCTCGGCGAGGGCCATGGCGCGCTGGCGAACCCGGACGCGGTCGATTCCATCACCACCGTCACTCAGCAGTTCGGGCAGGGGATGAGCGCCACCTCGGCGCAGGTGGCCAGCATGTACCAGGCCCTCGGCAACGACGGGAAGAAGGTGCCGCTCACCCTGATCCAGAGCTGCACCGCCGCGGGCGGCACCGTGAGCTACCCGAACAGCGGCCCTACGACGCAGGTCGTGTCACCGAGCACGGCGCGCCAGGTGCGCGAGATGATGGAGATGGTGACGACCCAGGGCTACCTGCGCAACGTGATCAGCATCCCCGGCTACCGCACCGCATCCAAGACCGGCACCGCCCAGGTGGCCGATGCCAGTGGCAGCTACGGCAACGATTACATCGTGTCGGTCGCCGGCCTGATCCCGGCCGACAAGCCGCAGTACGCCGTCATCGTCACCCTGGCCAAGCCCGATACGATAAAGACTTCCGCCGCCGCGGCGCCTGCGTACACGACGATCATGAAGCAGGTCATCAAGACCTTCCGCATCCAGCCGTCGACGACTCCGGCACCGAGCATCCCGGTTGCCTGGTAGTTCTGCCACCTGGTAGTCCTGCTCCCGGCCCCGAGGTGACGGGCGGCATCGGACGGACAGAAGGCGGGGCCAGCGTGACATCACGGATCCCCCCGGTCCTGCGTCCCGAGCACCCCGCTCCCCGTTCCCTCGCCATGCTGGCGCAGGAATTCGGTCTCGAGCACCGCGGTCCGCTCGACGGGATCGAGGTCACCGGCGTCACCCTCGGCACCGGCGATCTGCACCCCGGCGACCTCTTCGTGGGCATCCGGGGCGCCAACATCCATGGAGCGTCCTACGCGGCCCGGGCCAAGGAGGGCGGTGCCGTCGCACTCCTGACGGACGCCGCGGGTGCCGGCATCGCAGCGGATGCCGGGCTGCCCATCCTGATCGTCGACGACCCGCGCGGCGCGCTCGGCGAGCTCTCAGCCTGGGTCTACCGCACAGCGGGGTCGAGCGCGCTGCTGTTCGGCACCACCGGGACCAACGGCAAGACCTCCACCTCCTACCTGCTCGAGGCGGTCCTGCGCCAACTCGGCCTGGTCACAGGGCTCAGCTCCACAGCGGAACGGCACATCGGGGAGCTCACCGTCGTCAGCCGGCTGACGACGCCGGAGGCGAGCGAGATGCACGCCCTGCTCGCCAGGATGCGCGAGGCAGGCGTCCGCGCGGTCGCGATCGAGGTCAGCGCCCAGGCGCTCTCGCGCCATCGCATCGACGGCCTGATCTTCGACGTCGTCGCCTTCACGAACCTCAGCCATGACCATCTGGACGACTACCTCGACATGGAGGACTACTTCCAGGCGAAGCTCGCCCTGTTCGATCCGGAGCACGGCAAGAGGGGCGTGGTGTGCCTCGACACGGCATGGGGCGCCCGCGTCGTCTCCGAGTCGCGCATCCCGGTGACCACGATCGCGACGGTCGGGCACGCGGCGCCCGCCGACCTCGAGAGCGCCGAATGGGTGGTCGAGGTGCTGGACGAGCGCCCCGTGTACACCGAGTTCCGGCTGACCGGGCCCGATGGCCGCTTCCTCATCACGCGCGAGCCGTTGATCGGCTGGCACATGGCGGCGAACGCCGCCCTGGCCATCGTCATGCTGGTGGAGGCCGGCTTCGAGCTCGAGGCGATCGGCGCTGCCCTCGAAGGGGATGCCGAGCACGAGCCGGGCATCCGTGCCTACCTGCCCGGACGCACGGAGCGCGTATCGGGCGATCGCGGGCCGAGCGTCTACGTCGACTTCGGCCACAGTCCCGACGCCTTCGAGAACACCCTCGCGGCGGTGCGCAGATTCACCACAGGGCGCACGATCATGGTGTTCGGGGCGGACGGCGATCGGGATGCCACCAAGCGCCACGAGATGGCCCGCGTGGCGGCGCAGGGCAGCGACATCCTGGTGATCACCGACCACCATCCGCGCTTCGAGGACCCGGCGTCGATCCGCAAGACGCTGCTCGAGGGCGCGAAGCTCGCCGCGGATCAGCCGCTCGAGACCTACGAGGTCAGCCCGCCCGAGATGGCGATCCGGAAGGCGGTGTCGCTGGCCAAGGAGGGCGACTCGATCCTGTGGGCGGGCCCGGGGCACCAGGACTACCGGGACATCCGCGGGGTGCGCACGCCGTACTCCGCGCGGGACGAGGCACGGGCGGCTCTCCGCGAGGCGGGCTGGGGATGATCGCGCTGCGAATGGCCGAGCTGGAGGAGGCGCTCGGCGGCTCGCTCCTGCTCCCGCCCGTCGGCGCTCGGCCGGGCGCAGGCGACGACACGGTTTCCGGCAGCGTGCAGACCAACTCCACGTTCGTCGAGCCCGGGTCGATCTTCTTCGCGCTGCCCGGCGAGGTCACTGACGGCCACCTCTACGCGCAGGACGCGGTGGAGCGCGGCGCCGCGCTGGTCGTCGCGGAGCGCCCGCTCCAGCTCGCGGTGCCCGTGCTGGTGGTCCCCGACGGCGTCGTCGCGCTGGCGGATCTCGCCAGGCTGGTGGTGGCGCGCGCACGGGCGTCCGGACCGCTCAAAGTGATCGGGATCACCGGCTCGAACGGCAAGACCACCACCAAGAACCTGCTGCAGGCGATCCTCTCGGCCGAAGGGCCCACGATCGCCCCCGCCGGATCCTTCAACAACCACGTGGGCGCCCCGATCACCATGCTGCAGGTCGACGGGTCGACCGAGTACCTGATCAGCGAGATGGGCGCGAGCGGCGCCGGCGAGATCGCCCGCCTGGTCGGCATCGCGATGCCCGACATCGCGGTGGTGCTGAAGGTCGGCATGGCCCACGCCGGCGAGTTCGGCGGCATCGAGGCGACGCAGCGCGCCAAGTCGGAGATCGTGCGCGATCTACCGGGATCCGCGGTGGCGGTCCTCAACCGGGACGACGGGCGCGTCGCCGCGATGGCCGGGCTGACGGCGGCGCGGATCGTGTGGTTCGGGCTGAACCACGATGCCGAGGTGCGCGCCGAGGACGTGCGGGCCACCGCATCCGGGACCCGTTTCACGCTGCTGGCCGATGAAGAACGCCACGAGGTCGCTCTGCGGATCCTCGGCGAGCATCAGGTGGGCAATGCGCTGGCGGCGCTGGCGGTGGCCCGCGAACTCGGCATCCCGCTCGAGCGCGCGATCGCGGCGATCGAGGCGGTTCCGCGGGCGGAACGCTGGCGGATGGAGTTGCTGCAGCCCGGCGACGGCATCACGGTGATCAACGACGCCTACAACGCGAGCCCCGATTCGACCGCCGCAGCGCTCAAGACCCTTGCGCAGATCCTGGAGCCCGGGCAGCGCTCGGTCGCAGTGCTGGGCGAGATGGCCGAGCTGGGGGAGTACGCCGAGGAGGAGCACGATCGGATCGGCCGGCTCGTGGTGCGGCTGAACATCGGGCAGCTGGTCGTCGTCGGGGAGGGGGCGCGGCAGATCCACAACGCCGCAGCCCTCGAGGGCTCATGGGATGGCGAGTCCGTGTTCGTGCCCGATCTGGACGCGGCATACCATCTACTCCGTGAGCAACTGCGAGCGGGCGACGTCGTGCTCGTGAAGTCGTCGAAGTCCGCCCGCCTCCGGTTCCTGGGGGACAGGCTCGGCGGCGTGGACGCCGAGCCCGGGGGCGCAGCCGGCGGCGTGGACGCCGAGCCCGAGGGCGCAGCCGGCGGCCCCGCGTGATCGCCCTCCTCGTCGGAGCGGGCTTCTCCCTGGCCTTCACGCTCTTCCTCACGCCGGTGTTCATCCGGCAGTTCAAGCGGCTCGGCTGGGGCCAGTTCATCCGGGACGACGGGCCGCAGTCGCATCACGCCAAGCGCGGCACCCCGACGATGGGCGGCATCGTCTTCATCCTGGGCTCGGTCTTCGGCTACCTGATGGGTCATCTGATCGCCGGCGTGCCGTGGACGATGGTCGCCATCCTGGTGCTCGGGATGATGGTCGGCCTCGGCCTGGTCGGCTTCGTCGATGACTTCCTGAAGACCCGCAAGCAGCGCAGCCTCGGCCTCGGCGGCTGGGCCAAGGTCGCCGGTCAGGTGATCGTCGGCACGATCTTCGCGCTGCTGTCCATCTCGCGGCTGTTCCTGGACGAGAACCACCTGACGCCTGCCTCCACCTACATCTCCGCCGTGCGCGAAGTCCCGTGGCTCAATCTCTACGCATTCGGCCCCATCATCGGCATCCTGCTGTTCGTCATCTGGGTGAATGTGATCACCGTCAGCACCTCGAACGGCGTCAACGTCGCGGACGGCCTCGACGGTCTCGCGGCCGGCGCCTCGATCTTCGCCATCTCGGCCTACCTCCTCATCGGCTTCTGGCAGAACAACCAATCCTGCTTCAGCAGAACCCTGGACACGGCTGTCGCGTACAAGTGCTACGACGCCCGCGACCCGCTCGACATCGCGGTTGTCGCCGCGGCGATCGTCGGCAGCCTGATCGGCTTCCTCTGGTGGAACACCTCGCCCGCCCAGATCTTCATGGGAGACACGGGCTCGCTCGGCCTCGGCGGCGCACTGGCTGCCCTGGCGATCGTCAGCCGCACCGAGCTGCTGCTGATCCTGATCGGCGGCCTGTTCCTGATCGTCACCGGCTCGGTGATCCTGCAAAGGGCGTACTTCAAGATCACGCATGGCAAACGCATCTTCCTGATGAGCCCGCTCCATCATCATTTCGAGTTGAAGGGCTGGGCCGAGATCACCGTCGTCGTGCGGTTCTGGATCATCGCCGTGCTGTTCGTCGCGGCGGGTGTCGGGCTGTTCTACCTCGAATGGGTGAGCCGCTGACCGTGGCCGGATCCGATGGATCGCGCGAGCTCGCGGCGCTGAACAGCTGGCGGTCGGACTGGGCCGGTCTTCACGTCGTCGTGCTGGGGCTGGGGGTCACCGGCTTCTCGGTTGCCGACACCCTGGTCGAGCTCGGCGCGGAGGTCCTCGTGGTGGCCCGCGACTCCAGCGAGGAGCACCGGGAGCTGCTCGACGTGATCGGGGCCTCCTACGTGCAGGCCGACGCAGAGCTGCCGCCCGCTCTCGCGGGCTTCGAGGCCGAGCTGGTCGTGGTGTCGCCCGGCTATCCGCCGCGGCATCCCTTCCTGCAATGGGCGGCCGAGCAGCAGCTGGAGGTCTGGGGAGACATCGAACTCGCCTGGCGGCTGCGCGACAAGACGGTGCGCCGCGATGGGACGCCGGCCGACTGGATCTGCATCACCGGCACCAACGGCAAGACAACGACGGCGCAGCTCACCGCGACGATGCTCGTGAAGGGCGGGCTCCGCGCAGCTCCTGCGGGCAATATCGGGGTGCCGGTCCTCGATGCGATCCGCGATCCGCTTGGCTTCGACTTCCTGGTGGTGGAGCTGTCGAGCCACCAGCTCCACTGGGTGAACCGCAACGCCGGCGGGATGCTCGCCCCGCTTGCCGCCGTCTGCCTCAACCTCGCCGACGACCACCTGGAATGGCACGGCACGCGCGAGGCGTACCGGGGTGCCAAAGCCAAGGTCTACGACAACGTGCGAGTCGCCTGCGTCTACAACCTGGCCGACGCCGCAACCCGCGAGATGGTCGAGGAGGCGACGGTGCAGGAGGGATGCCGCGCGATCGGCTTCGGTCTCGGCATCCCCGGTCCGAGCGATGTGGGGCTCGTCGACGGGATCCTGGTGGATCGCGCCTTCCTGGAGGAGCGGCGGACTTCTGCCCTCGAGCTCGCCACCATCGACGACCTGGTGCCCGGCGGGCTCGACAGCCCGCACATGACGGCCAATGTTCTCGCGGCGGCGGCGCTGGCGCGAGCGGTCGGCGTGCTGCCCGCGCAGATCCGGGACGCCATCAGGGGCTTCCGGATCGACCACCACCGCACCGAGGTCGTGGCCGACAGCGGCGGGATCACCTGGGTCGACGACTCGAAGGCCACCAACGCCCATGCTGCGGATGCAGCGCTCTCGGGGTTCGCGAGCGTGGTCTGGATCGTCGGCGGCCTGCTGAAAGGCGTCGACCCTGCGCCGCTGGTGCGCTCGCACGCGAAGCGGCTGCGCGCCGCCGTGCTGATCGGCCAGGACCGCACGGTGCTCCGCGAGGCGTTCGAGCGACACGCGCCCGGCGTCATGGTGGTCGAGGTCGTCGGCGGCGAGACTGGGGAGGTGATGCCCGCGGCCGTGCGCGCCGCCGCATCCGTCGCCCGCCCGGGGGATGTGGTGCTGCTCGCGCCGGCCGCCGCATCGATGGACCAGTTCACGGACTATGCGGAGCGGGGCGCCCGATTCGCCGAGGCGGTGCGCGCGCACCTGGAGGGAGCCGATCGTGACGACGACCCGCCCTCCGGCCCGCTCGCCTAGGGCGGTTGCGCCCGCACCGCCCGCTCCGGCGCACCCGCAGCCGCCGCGCGCCGCGGTGGTGGCGGTCCGGCGCCTGTTCGCCGCCGAGACCCCCGAGTACTTCCTCCTGCTGGGCACCACGCTCTTCCTGGTCGTGTTCGGGCTGGTGATGGTGCTCTCCTCCTCCTCGATCGAGTCCTATGTCGGCAGCAAGGACTTCTTCGCCACCGCGACGCGTCAGGGTCTGTACGCGCTCATCGGCGTCCCCGTGATGCTGATCGCCGCGCGAGCGCCGATCATGTTCTGGAAGCGCTGGGCGCGCGTCGCCGTGCTCCTCGGCATCGCGCTGCAATTGCTGGTCTTCACGCCGCTCGGCTTCTCGTACGGCCTGAATCGCAACTGGATCCACCTCGGCTCGTTCACAGCGCAGCCCTCCGAATTGATCAAGCTCGCCTTCGTGGTCTGGCTGGCCTGGATGCTCACCTCCCGACGCGGACTGGTCGACGACTGGAGGCGCGCCCTGCTCACCATCGGGCCGCTGGTCGGGATCGCCATCGGCCTCGTGCTCTTCGGGGCGGACCTGGGCACCGCGGTCATCCTGATCTCGATCGTGCTGGGCGCGCTGTTCTTCGCCGGGGTCCGGTTCCGCGTGATCGCGGCCGCGGTCGGCGTGATCTCGTTGATCGCCTTCGTCTTCGTGCAGATCAGCCCATCGCGCACCAACCGCATCGACGCGTGGCTGGGCGGCTGCACCGACCCGGGCAAGGCGCAGACCGACTGCTACCAGGTCACCCATGGCTGGCAGTCGCTGGCGCACGGCGGGCCGTTCGGCGTGGGTCTTGGCAACTCGAGCGGAAAGTGGTCGTGGGTGCCGGAAGCCGACAACGACTTCATCTTCGCGATCATCGGCGAGGAGCTGGGCCTCATCGGCGCGATCCTCGTGCTCGGCCTGTTCATCGTGCTGGCGATCTGCTTCGTGCGCATCATCCGGATGTCGCGCGACCCCTTCGCGAAGCTGGCGACGAGCGCGGCCATGGTGTGGATCATCGGGCAGGCCATCGTGAACATCGCCGTGGTCCTCGGGCTGCTGCCGGTGCTCGGAGTGCCATTGCCCCTGGTCTCGGCGGGGGGCTCCGCCCTGATCACGACGCTGGCTGCCATCGGGGTGGTGCTCTCCTTCGCCCGGCACCGGCCCGAGCCCGAGGCCGTGCCGCGTTGACCACCTACCTGTTCGCCGGCGGAGGAACGGCCGGCCACGTCAATCCGCTGCTCGCCACCGCCGACCGGCTGCGCGAACGCGATCCCGGGGCGGTCGTGCTCGTGCTCGGCACGGCCGAGGGACTGGAATCGCGGCTCGTGCCCGAGCGCGGCTACGAGCTGATCACGATCCCGCGCCTGCCGTTCCCGCGCCGCCCGAATGGCGATGCGCTGCGCTTTCCCGGGCGGTGGCGCCGCACGGTCGCGCAGGTCGAGGCGATCCTGCGGGACAGGGGGATCGATGTCGTCGTCGGCTTCGGCGGATACGCCTCGGCTCCCGCCTACCGGGCCGCCCACCGCGAGAAGCTCCCGATCGCCCTGCACGAGCAGAATGCGAAGCCGGGATTCGCGAACCGGCTCGGTGCGCGCTGGACGCGCTTCGTCGGCGTCACCTTCGCCTCGACGAGGCTCGCTCACGGAACCGTGGTCGGCCTGCCGCTGCGGCACGAGATCGAGACCCTCGAGCTGGCT
Source organism: Microbacteriaceae bacterium (assembly GCA_011620705.1). Classification (GTDB taxonomy): domain Bacteria; phylum Actinomycetota; class Actinomycetes; order Actinomycetales; family Microbacteriaceae; genus Lysinimonas. Next base: position 12,054 of record WOYR01000131.1, read on the forward strand.
CCCGCCCGTGCGGAAGGCCGGGTCCTCTTCGGCCTCGATCACCGGATGCCGACCCTCCTGGTCACCGGTGGTTCCACCGGCGCTCTCCGCCTCAACGAGAGTGTGTCGCGCTCGATCTCCGCTGTGCTCGGAAGCGGGTGGCAGGTGCTGCACCTGACCGGTTCGCGCTCGCCGGTCGTCGACCCCGGTTTGGCCGGCTACCACCTCCTGGAGTACTGCGATCGCATGGACCTCGCCCTCGCGGTCGCGGAACTGGCGGTGTCGCGGGCCGGCGCCGGCACCGTGGCCGAACTCGCCGCCCTCGGCATCCCGGCCGTGCTCGTGCCATACGCGGCCGGGAACGGCGAGCAGGCGTACAACGCGCAGGACGCGGTCCGTGCCGGCGGCGCGATGGTCGTCACCGATGCCGCCTTCACGCCGGAGTATGTCGAGACGCAGCTGCCGGTGCTGCTGCGCGACCGCGCCCGGATCGCCGACATGGCGGCCCGGATGGCGTCGATCGGGGTGCGCGACGGCGCCGACCGGATGGTGGAGCTGGTGCTCGCTGCCCGCGACGCCGGTGCCCATGACCGTTCCGGGCGTCGGGCATCGGGCGGGACGGCGAAGTAGCGTGGACGGATGATCAAGCCCGACCTCGAGATGGAGTTGCCCGTCGAACTCGGCGCGCTGCACTTCGTGGGAATCGGCGGTTCGGGCATGAGCGGCATCGCCCGGCTGTTCCTGGAGGCCGGCCACCGGGTCACCGGCTCCGATCTGCGCGAGACGGATGCAGTGCGCGAGCTCCGCGAGCTGGGTGCCGAGATCTGGATCGGGCACGATGCGTCCCACGTGGGGAACGCCGACACGCTCGTCGTCACCGGCGCCATCTGGCTGGAGAACCCGGAGTACCAGGAGGCGCTGCGGCGCGGCATCCCGGTGCTGCATCGCTCGCAGGCGCTCGCATGGCTGATCGGCGGCCACCGGTTGATCTCGGTCGCCGGCGCGCACGGGAAGTCCACGTCGACCGGGATGCTGGTCACCGCGCTGCGCGAGCTCGGCGCCGACCCGAGCTTCGTCAACGGCGGGGTGATCCAGGGTTACGGCCGCAGCTCGGCGTACGGCGCCGATGACCTCTTCGTTGCCGAGGCGGACGAGTCGGACGGCTCCTTCCTGCTCTACCGCACCGCGATCGCGCTGATCACCAATGTGGATGCCGACCACCTCGACCATTACGGCACGCAGCAGGCGTTCGAGGACGCATTCGTGAGCTTCGCGCAGGAGGCGACCGAGTTCGTGGTCGCCTCGAGCGATGACCCTGGCACGATCGCTGTCACCGAACGGCTGGTGGGAAAGAAGCTGGTCACCTTCGGCTCCGCCGCGACGGCCGATGTGCGGCTGCACTCGGTGACGGCTCAGGGCCCGGTCGCCTTCACCGTCGACTACGCGGGGGCGAGCCATGCTGCGCAGCTCGCGATCCCGGGCGCCCACAACGCGATCAACGCGGCGGGAGCGTTCGCGGTCCTGGTCGAGCTGGGGTACCAGCCGGATGCCGTGCTGCGCGCCCTCGAGACCTTCCGGGGCACCGCCCGCCGCTTCGAGCTGCGCGGCACCGCGCGCGGGGTGCGGGTCTATGACGACTATGCGCATCATCCGACCGAGGTCGCGGCGGCCCTGGCCACCGCCCGCTCGGTCGTCGGCCCTGGCCGGATCATCGCGGTGCACCAGCCGCACCTGTACAGCCGCACGCAGCTGATGGCGGGCGATTTCGCCGAGACCTACGAGCGCCTGGCGGATCACACGGTCGTGCTCGACGTCTTCGGCGCCCGAGAGGATCCGGTACCCGGTGTCACGGGGGCCCTCGTCGCCGAGCGTTTCGCAGACCCGAGCCGCGTGGACTACCTGCCGGACTGGCAGGCCGCCGCCGAGCAGGTCGCAGCCATCGCGCACGCCGGCGACCTCGTGATGACGCTCAGCTGCGGCGACGTCTACCGCATCATCCCGCAGATCCTCGGGGCGCTCGAGGCGAGCACTGAGCCGGCTCCCGCGTGAAGCGTCCCGAGGGCGTCGCGACGGCTCGCCAGGTGCCCGTGAAGCCGGCGGCGGCCGCACGGCCCGCACGAACCTCGCCCGCACGAACCTCGCGAACGGAGGCTGCGAAGCCGGCACTGGCGTCTTCGCCCGCGGATGCGCGAGCACTCGCGCGCGCGCGCAAGCGATACGAGCGCGAGGAGGTCAAGCGCTTCACCCGTCGCGCCAGGCGGCGGCGAACCGGCTGGTTCGCGGCGATCCTCACCGTGGTCGCGATCGGCGGGCTCGTCGTGCTCGCGGTCTTCTCACCGCTGCTCGCCCTGCGCACCGTCACGGTGGACGGCACCTCCCGGCTGAGCGCCCCCACCCTGCAGAAGGCGGTCGAGGGACAGCTCGGCACGCCGCTCGCGCTGCTGGACTACGCCACCATCACGAAGGATCTCGCGCCGTACCGTCTGATCCGCAGCTATGCGACCGAGATCGTCCCGCCCGGCACTCTGGTGATCCATATCGTCGAGCGCACGCCGATCGGCGTGATCCAGGCGGGCGACGGCTTCGAACTGGTGGATCCCGCCGGGGTCGCGCTGGAGACCACGAGGACCAGGCCTGCCGGGTACCCGCTCATCGAGCTCGGGGGCAGCAGCATCTGGGGAGCCGGCTACGCCTCGATGGCGCAGGTGCTGCTCGCTCTCCCGTCCTCGGTGCTGGGCAGGGTCGACACCATCACGGCGCAGACCCATGACGACGTCACGCTGACCCTGGCCGGTTCGAGTCAGCGGGTGGTCTGGGGCAGCTCCGAGGATTCGGATGCCAAGGCGCAGGTGCTCGCGGATCTCATCGCCCTGCACGCGGCGTCTGGTCCTGGCGAATACGACGTCTCCGCCCCCGGCGCCGCGGTGTTCCATCACGATTGAGCGCGGTCCATTCCGAGCCGCCGCGAAGCCTGAGTATTCCCGCGACACGCGCGCCATTGCCCAGCAGACCGCCGTGCCGACCGTAACTTGTGGATCGAACATGGTACTGAGAAAGACTCTGAACTTCAAGTAGAGGTTGAGACTTTCCCATCCGCACGGAGGCCGGACGTGACATCGAACCAGAACTACCTCGCGGTGATCAAGGTCGTCGGCATCGGCGGCGGCGGGGTCAACGCCGTCAATCGCATGATCGAGCTCGGCCTGCGCGGAGTCGAGTTCATCGCCATCAACACCGATGCCCAGGCGCTTCTGATGAGCGACGCCGACGTCAAACTCGACGTCGGCCGCGAGCTGACGCGCGGCCTCGGGGCCGGCGCCGATCCGGAGATCGGCCGTCGTGCCGCCGAGGATCATGCCGAGGAGATCGAGGAGGCGCTGGCCGGCGCCGACATGGTCTTCGTGACCGCGGGCGAGGGCGGCGGAACCGGCACAGGCGGGGCGCCGGTCGTGGCCCGGATCGCGAAGTCCATCGGTGCCTTGACCATCGGCGTCGTCACGAAGCCCTTCGCCTTCGAGGGCAAGCGGCGCTCCGCGCAGGCGGACACGGGGGTGGCGAGCCTGAAGAACGAGGTGGACACCCTCATCGTCGTCCCCAACGATCGACTGCTCGAGATCAGCGATCGCGGCATCAGCATGCTCGAGGCCTTCGCCACGGCGGACCAGGTGCTCCTCGCCGGTGTGCAGGGCATCACCGATCTGATCACGACGCCCGGATTGATCAACCTCGACTTCGCCGATGTGAAGTCGGTCATGTCGGGTGCGGGCTCCGCGCTGATGGGCATCGGGGCGAGTCGTGGTGCGGACCGCGCGATCAAGGCTGCCGAGTTGGCCGTCGCCAGCCCACTGCTCGAGGCCAGCATCGACGGCGCTCACGGCGTGCTGCTCTCCATCCAGGGCGGGTCGAACATGGGGATCTTCGAGATCAACGACGCGGCACGGCTCGTGCAGGAGGCCGTGCATCCCGAGGCCAACATCATCTTCGGGGCGGTCATCGACGACACTCTGGGCGATGAGGTGCGGGTCACCGTCATCGCGGCGGGCTTCGACGGCGGCGAGCCGACCGTGCGGCCCGGGAGCGAGCGTCGCAGCAACTTCATCGAGGCGGCCGTTCCGGTCGGGGTCGGCGCAGAGGCGTCCGGTTCGACCGGGGCGGTCACGGGCGGCTGGGGTGCCGAGCCGGACTCGCCGCTCCCGGTGCCGCGCGACCGCGACTTCGACGATGACGACGAGCTGGACGTCCCCGACTTCCTGAAGTAGTGGCCTCCGCACTCGGCGAGCGTCTCGCCGCCGTCGACAGGGCGATCGCGGATGCCGCGCGCCACGCCGGGCGCGATCCGCGCGAATTGACCCGCATCGTGGTGACGAAGTTCCACCCGGCCGAGTTGGTGCGCGAACTCGCCGCTCTCGGGGTGCGCGACGTCGGCGAGAACCGCCACCAGGAGGCCGCAGCCAAGGCCGCCGAACTCGCCGGACTCGGGCTGAACTGGCACTTCATCGGTCAATTGCAGAGCAACAAGGCGAAGGCGGTGCGGGGCTACGCCCATGCGGTGCATTCCGTCGACCGCGTCGGCCTGGCGGACGCCCTGGCCGGCCGGACCCCCCTCGAGGTGTTCCTCGAACTGAACCTCACCGGCGACCCCGCTCGAGGCGGGGTCGATCCCTCCGGATTGGAGCCGCTCGCCGAGCACGTGCTCTCCACGGAGGGCCTCGTGCTGCGCGGGGTCATGGCGGTCGCACCCCTCGGTGAGGAACCGCGCGCCGCCTTCGAGCGGGTGCGAGCGGCATCCCAGGAGCTGCAGCTCCTCGCCCCGGATGCCACCGCCATCTCTGCGGGCATGTCCGGCGACTTCCGCGAGGCGATCCTCGAGGGTGCGACACACCTGCGCATCGGCACCGCAATCACCGGAAAACGTCCGACCCCAGGTTAATGTCGGTCTCGAACGAGCTTCCGGAGGATGACATGGCGAACCCGCTGCGCAAGACGATGGTCTACCTGGGCCTGGCCGACGAGGACTACGAAGACGACGTCCCCTCGGCACCGGTGGCTCCTGTCGCGAGTGCGCCGTCCGCTGGCCGCGCTCCGGTCACCCCGTTGCGGCGCCCGGTCGCCACGCGGCATGCGGCGCCGGCCGGCATGAACGAGATCCTGACCGTGCACCCGCGCCAGTACCGGGACGCGCAGACGATCGCCGAGAGCTTCCGCGAAGGCGTCCCGGTCATCATGAACCTGTCGCAGATGAGCGAACCGGATGCCCGTCGCCTCATCGACTTCGCGAGCGGCCTGTCCCAGGGCCTCTACGGCAAGATCGAGCGCGTCACGAGCAAGGTCTTCCTGCTCTCTCCTGAGCATGTTGCGGTGAGTGGCGAGCAGCCCGAGGCCGAGACCGAGGTCGAGGCGGGGTTCTTCGGCGCGTAGCGGTTGCGAGGCTCCGCCGCGTCGAGATGGCACGTGCTGGGGTATTCGAGGGTGACGCGTGTACTCTGAGACTCTCACTTTCGGTGAGCCCGACGACGTGCACGAGAAGACACGGCGTGCGACCCGCGGTGCGGAGTCCCGAACGGGGGAACGCGCCCTGAACACATGATGGAAATCGACGAGGTGACTGAGATGGCTCTGACTCCGGAAGACGTGGTCAACAAGCGGTTCAATCCGACGAAGTTCCGCGAGGGCTACGACCAGGACGAGGTCGATGACTTCCTCGACGAGGTGGTCGTCGAACTCCGCCGCCTGAATCAGGAGAACGAGGAACTCCGCCAGCGACTCGTGGCCGGCGAGGCTCGGATCAACGAGTTGCAGCGCAGTGCGGTGGCCGCTCCGGCCGCCGTGTCGCCTGCGGTGCTCCCCGAGCCGGCGCCGGTCGCAGCGCCCGCGCCTGTGGCAGCCGACACCGCCGGGATGGACCCGAGCAACACGAACAACCTTCTCCAGCTCGCCCGACGGCTCCACGAGGAGCACGTGCGCGAGGGCATGGAGAAGCGCGATGCCCTCATCGCCGAGGGTCACGCCACCGCCGCGCGCGTCGTCTCCGAGGCGCAGCAGAACCAGCAGGCCCAGCTCGCCGACCTCGAGCAGCAGAAGCAGAAACTCGAGCGCCAGATCGAGGAGCTCCGCTCCTTCGAGAAGGAGTACCGCGAGAAGCTGCGCGACTACATCGAGGGCCAGCTCCGAGAGCTCGAGTCGAGCAACGCGCTCACCGCCG
>WOYR01000131.1:18334-21779 GCA_011620705.1 Microbacteriaceae bacterium
GCCGCCGTTCCGGTCGCGACCCCGGTGGCGCAGTATCAGCCCGCAGAGTCCGCGGCTCCGGTCGGATACGGCGCGTACCCGCAGCCCACCGACTACCCGGGTTTTGCCGCAGGAAACTGAGCCGGCTTCCCGGAGCGCCGACAGGAGCCACGGACGTGTCAGCGTCCCTGCCCTTGTGCTGCTCGGGGCGGTCGCGCTCGTCCTCTACGGGCTGGATCAACTCGCCAAGTATCTGATCGTCAGCCATCTGCATGAAGGCCGGGTCGTGCCGGTCCTCGGCGAGGTGCTGCAGCTGCACCATGTCACCAACTCCGGCGCGGCGTTCTCGCTCGCCAGCGGCTTCACCTGGATCCTGTCGATCGTGGCGATCGGCGTCGTCGTCTTCATCGTCTGGTTCGCCCGCCGCATCCGCTCCTTCGGCTGGGCCGTGGTGTTCGGACTCGTGCTCGGGGGAGCCGCAGGCAACCTCACGGACCGGCTGTTCCGCGATCCGGGCTTCGGCGCGGGGCATGTCGTCGACTTCATCCAGGTCTGGGGGTTCCCGGCGATCTTCAACATCGCGGACTCCGCGATCGTCGTGGCGATGGCGCTGTTCATCATCCTGTCGATCCGCGGCATCGGCCTGGATGGCAGGAGGGCCGTGTACGTGCGCCGCAAGCGCACCGCGGACGACCCGGACATCGTGCCCGAGGCGGCAAGGAGCGCCGGCACCGCGCCCACGGCAGGGCGTCCCGCGGAGCGTGGCGCCGCAGAGGCGGCGGCGCCGCAAGGGCGTCCAGCGGAGCGGGGCGACCGCGCTCGTCCCGCGGAGCGTGGCGCCGCAGAGGCGGCGGCGCCCCAAGGGCACTGATGGAGTCACGCCGCCTCCCGGTGCCCGACGGCCTTGCGGGGGAGCGGGCGGATGCGGCGCTGGCCCGCTTGCTCGGATTCTCCCGCACCTTCTCCGCCGAAGTGCTCGAGGCGGGCGGCGCGACGCTCGACGGGGTCGCCATCGGCAAGTCGGACCGGCTGACCGGGGGAGGCTGGCTCGAGGTGAGCTGGACTCCCAGGTCGGAACCGACGATCGTGCCGGCCCTCGTCCCCGGCTTCGCGATCGTCTACGACGACGACGACATCGTCGTCATCGACAAGCCGGTCGGGGTCGCCGCGCATCCGGCCGCGGGTTGGGATGGGCCGACGGTGCTCGGCGCCCTGGCCGGCGCGGGCTTCCGCATCAGCACCTCGGGGGCGGCCGAGCGCGCCGGCATCGTGCACCGCCTCGACGTGGGGACCAGCGGGCTCATGGTCGTGGCCAAGAGCGAGCGGGCGTACACCGAGTTGAAACGGCAGTTCCACGACCGGGAGGTCGACAAGATCTACCACGCGGTGGTCCAGGGCCACCCCGATCCCTTCTCGGGAACGATCGACGCCCCGATCGGACGGCACCCCGGCTCGAGCTGGAGGTTCGCTGTCACCGCCGATGGCAAACCGAGCGTGACGCACTACGCGACCATCGAGGCGATGCGCAGCGCGACGCTGCTCGAGATCCACCTGGAGACCGGCCGCACCCATCAGATCCGCGTGCACATGGCGGCGCAGCGGCATCCCTGCGTCGGTGATCTCCTCTACGGCGCCGATCCTGTGCTCGCCGCCCGGGTCGGCCTGGAGCGGCAATGGCTGCATGCGATGAGGCTCGGATTCCGGCATCCCGGAACCGGCGAACGGGTCGATTTCCAGACGGAGTACCCCCCCGATCTGCAACACGCGCTCGACGTGCTGCGCGCCGACTGAGGCGCGGTTAGGCTGACCATCAGACCTCCCGGAGCGACCTTGGCCGACGATTCCTTCGTGCACCTGCACGTCCACAGCGAGTACTCGATGCTGGACGGCGCAGCACGCGTCGCCGATCTGATGACGGCCGTGAAGGAGCAGGGGATGCCTGCCGTCGCGATCACCGACCACGGCAACAACTTCGGCTCCTTCGACTTCTGGAACCAGGCGACCCAGGCCGGGATCAAGCCGATCATCGGCACCGAGGCCTACATCACGCCGGGCACATCCCGCTTCGACAAGACGCGGGTGAAGTGGGGCAACGGCGGTGAGGACGATGTCTCGGGCTCCGGCGCGTACACCCACCTCACGATGTGGGCCGAGAACACCGCGGGAATGCACAACCTGTTCCGGCTGTCGTCGCTGGCTTCGATCGAGGGGTACTACTTCAAACCCCGGATGGATCGCGAGCTGCTGAGCAGCTACGCCTCGGGCCTGATCGCCTCGACGGGGTGCCCCAGCGGCGAGGTGCAGACGCGGCTCCGCCTGGGGCAGTACGACGAGGCGGTGAAGGCCGCCGCCGACTACCGCGACATCTTCGGTGCAGGCAACTTCTTCGTCGAGCTGATGGACCACGGGCTCGGAATCGAGCGCAGGGTCGCGTCCGACCTTCTGCGGCTCGCGAAGCAGCTCGATCTGCCGCTGCTCGCGACCAACGACCTGCACTACACGCATGCGGCCGACGCCGCAGCGCACGAGATGCTGCTCTGCGTGCAGTCCGGCTCGACGATGGCCGACCCGACCCGCTTCAAGATGGATGGCAACGAGTACTACCTGAAGACCCCGGCGCAGATGCGCCAGCTGTTCCGCGAGACGCCCGAAGCATGCGACAGCACCCTGCTGATCGCCGAGCGCTGCGAGGTGGCCTTCGACACCACCGCCAACTACATGCCGCGCTACCCGGTGCCCGATGGCGAGACCGAGCAGAGCTGGTTCGTCAAGGAGGTCGAGAAGGGGCTGCTGGAGCGCTACCCGGACGGCGTTCCGGCCGAGGTGCGCGAGCGCGCAGACTACGAGGTCGGCGTCATCGTGCAGATGGGCTTCCCGGGCTACTTCCTGGTCGTCGCCGACTTCATCAACTGGTCGAAGGACCACGGCATCCGCGTCGGCCCCGGCCGCGGCTCGGGTGCGGGCTCGATGGCGGCGTACGCCATGAGGATCACCGATCTCGACCCGATCCGGCACGGTCTGATCTTCGAGCGCTTCCTCAACCCCGACCGCGTCTCGATGCCCGACTTCGATGTGGACTTCGACGAGCGCAGGCGGGGCGAGGTCATCCGCTACGTCACGGAGAAGTACGGGGATGAGCGGGTCGCCCAGATCGTCACCTACGGCACGATCAAGGCGAAGCAGGCCATCAAGGACGCCGGGCGGGTGCTCGGCCTCCCCTTCGGCATGGGGGAGAAGCTCACCAAGGCCATGCCGCCGCCGATCATGGGCAAGGACATGGCGCTGGCGGGGGTGGTCGATCCGAGCCACGAGCGCTACAAGGAGGCCGCCGACCTGCGCGGCATCCTCGAGTCGGACGCGGAGGCCCGCACCGTGTTCGAGGCGGCCCGCGGCCTGGAGGGCCTCAAGCGGCAGTGGGGCGTGCACGCCGCCGGCGTGATCATGTCGAGCGAACCGCTGATCGACA
>WOYR01000154.1 GCA_011620705.1 Microbacteriaceae bacterium
CCGCAGGGTCGTCGGTGCGCAGGAACTGCCCGCTGATCGGGAAGCCGCCGTAGCCCCGGATCTCCTTGATGCCCGACTTCTGCAGCAGATGCAGCGCAGCGCCGCCTGCGCCGACGAACACGAAGCGCGCGGTCAATTCGAGCGGCGTGCCGCCCACATCATGGCGGATGCCGATGTGCCACAGCCCGTCGCGCTTCTTGCGCAGGCTGGTGACCCGCTGCTCCAGCTTCAGTTTCGCCCCCGACCGGACAAGCCCGTCCAGCAGCAGGCGGGTGAGCGATCCGAAGTCGACATCGCTGCCGGCCCCGATCCGGGTGGCGGCGATCGGCTGGTCCCTGCGGCGGCCCGGGATGAGCATCGGCGCCCAACTGCGGATGACCTTCGGATCGTCGCTGAACTCCATCCCCTGGAACAGAGGGTGATCCTTCAGCGCCTCGTGGCGCCGGCGCAGGTAGTCCACATTGTCGGCGCCCCAGACGAAGCTCATGTGCGGGACCGGGTTGATGAAGCGCTCGGGCTCGGGCAGCATCCCCTCGCTCACCAGGAACGACCAGAACTGGCGGGTCACCTGGAACTGCTCGTTGACTTTCACGGCTTGCGCGATGTCGATCGTGCCATCGGAATTCTCGGGCGTGTAGTTGAGCTCGCAGAGAGCGGAGTGACCGGTGCCCGCGTTGTTCCACGGGTTCGAGCTCTCGAGGGCGACATCGCCCAGCCGCTCGAGGATCGTGATCGACCAGCTCGGCTCCAGTTGATGGAGCAGGGACCCGAGGGTCGCGCTCATGATGCCGCCGCCGATCAAGGCGACGTCGACAGGTTCAGGCACGCGTTCCATTCTAGGCGGGGGTCCTGGGGCCTGCCGCAGGCAGAGGCCCTCCGTGGTCGTAAGAATCAGCGTTCTTCTCGCGGCTAGGCTGGTCCCGCTTCCACCCGGTCGAGTCGGCCTCATCGAAGGATCCCGTCAATGTCCCTCACCCTCTCCGTGATTGGCTGCGGCTATCTCGGCGCCGTCCACGCTGCCAGCATGGCCGAGCTCGGCCATACGGTTATCGGCATCGACACCGACGCCGACAAAGTCGAAGCACTCAACAAGGGCAACGCCCCGTTCTTCGAGCCCGGGCTCGATGAACTCTTGCAGAAGACCATCAAGACGGGTCGGCTGCGCTTCAGCACCGACTTCGCGGATGCCGCGGGCGCCACCGTGCACTTCCTCGCCGTGGGCACGCCCCAGCTGACCGACTCGCATGCCGCCGACACCCGCTACGTGGATGCCGCGATCGGCGCGTTGCTCACGGTCCTCTCGCCGGGCGACCTCGTCGCCGGTAAGAGCACCGTCCCGGTCGGCACGGCGGCAGCGCTGGCCGACCGCATCTCGGCCGCGGTGCCCGGAGCCATATTGGCGTGGAACCCGGAGTTCTTGCGCGAAGGCTTCGCGCTGAAGGACACCATGGCTCCCGACCGCTTGGTCTACGGCCTGCCCGAAGGCGAGAGCGGGCAGCGGGCCCGCGAACTGCTCAACGAGGTCTATGCCGCCGCACTGGCCGCGGGCACCCCGCTAATCGAGGCTGACTACGCCACCGCCGAGCTGGTGAAGGTCTCCGCCAATGCCTTCCTGGCCACGAAGATCTCGTTCATCAATGCGATGGCGGAGATCGCGGAGGTTGTCGGTGCCGACGTGACCCTTCTCGCCGATGCGATCGGGCACGACGCGCGCATCGGAAGGCGATTCCTCAACGCCGGGATCGGCTTCGGCGGTGGATGCCTGCCGAAGGATATTCGCGCGTTCTCCTCGCGAGCCGCCGAGCTCGGGCGCAGCGAATCAGTAGCGTTCTTGGCTGAGGTGGACGCGATCAACCTACGCCGTCGGCAGCGGGCCGTCGATCTCGCGATCACGGCGATCGGGAAGCGGCCCTCCGAAGCCAGGATCGCTGTTCTCGGGCTCGCCTTCAAGCCGGACTCCGACGACGTGCGCGACTCTCCTGGCCTGGACGTCGCGACTTCGCTCTTGAGGCGCGGCGCTCATGTTGTCGCGACCGACCCCCAAGCCATTGAGAACGCTCGGCGGCTGCAACCGCGACTCGACTACGCCGCGACGGCCGAGGAAGCCGCGGCCCATGCCGACGCCGTGGTGCTCGTCACCGAATGGGCCGACTACCGCGCGCTCGATCCGGTCGCTTTGCGTGCAATCGTCACCTCGCCGATCATCATCGACGGACGCAACTGCCTGGACGCCGGGGCGTGGAGAGCCGCGGGATGGACCTACGTCGGCATGGGCCGGCGGTAGCGGAAATCTATCCAATCCGCGCTCGCACAACGCCGATCCGGTCGTCGCGCAGGGCGGCCAGATCGCTGTAGGCGGAGGCGCCGCGGGTGACGCGGGCGGCATCCGACCAACTCTCGCCGCCGTCGCGCGAGCGTCGTACCGTCGGCCGCACCCGTCGAGCGCCGCGGCGGTGCGTCCTGGCGAACAACTCGCCATCGACTGCGATGATGTCGCATCGGCAGACGAGGCCGCCCAACTCGGGGGCCTCCGGGGCGCAAAACTGGCACCATCGTCGTCGCTGATCGCGAACTCATTGCCACCGGGCACGCGGTTGCGCAGGTATGAGGAGCGCCCGGCCGTCGGGGCGCCGCACCAACTGCGCGAGACCACTCCTGGTCCCTTCGCGCACAAGCCCCACTTCGGCTTGCGCTCCTGTTCGCTGATGTTGCGCGGCTCGCTCCAGCTGCGCCCGTGATCGTCGGAAAGCTGGACCCGCACCCCGGTCGGCACCTCGCCGCGCGGCCGGCCGTTCGTGCCGGCCTCTGCGGGGTCGAGGCAGCGGAGCAGGAGGACGCGGCCGACGGGCAGCACCACGGGAACCGAATCGCGCGCACCCGGTGTCATCGGTCAGCCTGATCACTGCGCTCCAGCCCGCGCCGTCATCCATCCAGCGGCGGACCCCGATGCTCACCCGGCCGATGTCGGCCCGGTTCGAACGCAGCTCGGCGAAGGCCAGGAGAGCGCCATCGTCCGCGCGGAGGAACGCGGGGATCCTGTGGCGACGGCCTCGCGACGTGGGGGGAAGACATCAGTGCCCGCGCATCCGAACAGGCTCATGCGCGGCATCCGATGAGGTGAGCGGGATGTGCGCGGTGGGCGGGCTAGGCGACCGGCAGCTTCGCCGGCAGTCTCGCGGCCACCAGCTCGGCGATCTGCACCGCGTTCAGCGCCGCGCCCTTTCGCAGGTTGTCGTTCGAGATGAAGAGCGCGATCCCCCGGTTGCCCGGCACGCCCTCGTCCTGTCGGATGCGCCCCACCAGGCTCGGATCGATGCCGGCCGCGTCGAGCGGCGTCGGGACGTCCATGAGTTGCACGCCCGCGGCATCCGCCAGCAACTCGGTCGCGCGCTCGGGCGTGAGAGGCTTCGCGAACTCCGCGTTGATGCTGAGCGAATGCCCCGTGAAGACCGGGACGCGCACGCAGGTGCCGCTGACCAGCAGCTCCGGCAGCTCGAGGATCTTGCGGCTCTCGTTGCGGAGCTTCTTCTCCTCATCGGTCTCGTTCAGCCCGTCGTCGACGATCGAGCCGGCGAGAGGCACGACGTTGAACGCGATGTTCTTCGGGAACTTGTGCGGGGCGGGCATCGTGACGGCGCGGCCGTCGTGCACCAGGCCGATCGCATCCTGCGAGACCGCGGATGCCGCCTGCTCGAGCAGCTCCTCGCCCCCGGCGAGCCCGGCGCCCGACACCGCCTGGTAGGTGCTGACGATGAGGCGCTGGAGCCCGGCATCCCGATCGAGAACCTTGAGCACCGGCATCGCGGCCATGGTGGTGCAGTTCGGGTTGGCGATGATCCCCCTGCCTGCTGCACCGAGTGCCTGGTCGATCGCGTGCGGGTTGACCTCGCTGACCACCAGCGGGACATCGGGGTCCATGCGCCATGCGCTCGAGTTGTCGATGACGGTGACACCGGCGGCGGCGAAGCGCGGGGCCTGCACCTTGCTCATCGTGGCGCCTGCGGAGAAGATCGCGATGTCGAGCCCGCTCGGGTCTGCGGTGGCGGCATCCTCCACGGTGATCTGCGCGCCGCGGAAAGGGATCGTGGTGCCTGCGCTGCGCGCGCTGGCGAAGAAGCGGACCTCGCTGATCGGGATGTCGCGCTCGTCGAGGAGGCGCCGCACCACCGCGCCCACCTGGCCGGTGGCGCCGACGACGCCCAGACGGATGCCGTTGCTGCTCATGCGTCGATGGTAGCGGGCGGGGGGCGGCGGTACCGGATGGCGGGATGGGGGGATGC
>WOYR01000062.1 GCA_011620705.1 Microbacteriaceae bacterium
CCAAGGACGCGACGATCCGCGAGATCCACCACCGGGTGAAGAACAACCTGCAGACCGTCGCATCCTTGCTGCGCATCCAGGGCCGCCGCATCCACAACGACGTGGCACGGGATGCCCTGAACCAGGCGATGCGCCGCGTGACGGCGATCGCGGTGGTGCACGACACCCTGAGCGAGGGTCTCGATCAGAACGTGGACTTCGACGACGTGTTCGACCGCGTGCTCAAGCTGATCACCGAGGTGGCGTCGGGCCACACGACGACGGTGCGGCCCAAGAAGACCGGGACCTTCGGCGAACTGCCCAGCGAGTACGCCACGCCGTTGGCTCTCGCGCTGACCGAACTCGTCACCAACGCGGTCGAGCATGGTCTCGCAGGGCGCGACGGCGAGGTCGAGATCTCGGCGAAGCGCCGCGGCGGCCAGTTGCGCGTCAAGGTGCGCGACAACGGGGTCGGGCTTGCAGAGGGCAAAGTCGGCTCGGGACTGGGAACGCAGATCGTGCGCACGCTCATCCAGGGGGAGCTCGGTGGAACGATCGACTGGCACACCCTGGAGGGCGAAGGCACCGAGGTCACCATCGAGGTGCCGCTGCGCTGGGTGACGAAGAAGAAGTGACCCGGCTAACTGGCGCGCCGGGCGCGCGCAGCGCGGCGCTTGAGCGCGCGGCGCTCGTCCTCGCTGAGACCGCCCCAGACGCCCGAGTCCTGGTTGGTCTCGAGGGCGTACTGCAGGCACATCTCGGTCACGGTGCAGCGGGCGCAGACCGACTTGGCCTTCTCGATCTGGTCGACGGCGGGCCCCGTGTTCCCCACGGGGAAGAACAGTTCGGGGTCGGCCGTGAGGCAGGCGGACTTGTCACGCCAATCCATGGTGGTGCTCCTTACATGTTGCTGTTGACGCGGTCGCGATTCGTCGGGTGCTCGAATCCGCGCACGGTCGAAGAGTGACCGAAAAACGGGGGAAAGGGATTTTCGGGACTCACCTACGACCCTGTAGGCGTCACATCAACCGCCCCCAGGGTTTCATACTTGTTACGGCTAATCAATAGTGACGAATGGGACAACATTGTGAAGACGGTCCGTCGACCGGCTGTGCTGTGGCTGCTGCTCGCCCTGTTGACCATCGAATTCGCCGCCATCGCCGCCCTCGCGGTGACGCTCCTGGTCGAGACGCTGACCTCGGCGAGCGCGAGCTCCGGGGGCGGGATCGCGCTCACCATCGTCGCGTTCCTCGCCGCGGCTTGGCTCGGCGCCATCGTCGTGGGCACCGCCCGCGGCCAGGCCTGGATCCGCGCCGCCGCGATCGTCTGGCAGATTCTGCAGGCGGCGGTCGGCCTCGGCGCGCTGCAGGGCCAGGTGGCGCAGCCGGTCTGGGGATGGCCGCTGATCGGCGTCGCGGTCGTGGTGCTCCTCCTGCTCTTCGCGAAACCCGTCGTGGCGATGACGTCGGCGCGACGGGGCGCGCCGTGAGCGACGTCCCGGACGTCGAGCCGGCAGTCTCAGCCGGCATCGGTGCGGCATCCGCCCCCGCGCTCGAACTCCGCGGGCTGACCAAGCGCTTCGGTGCGACGGTCGCGGTGGACGCGGTCGATCTGACCGTTCCGAGCGGCTCCTTCTACGGCGTCGTCGGCCCGAACGGCGCCGGCAAGACGACGCTGCTGTCCATGGCCACCGGCTTGCTCCGACCCGACGCCGGTACCGCGAAGGTGCACGGCCTCGACGTCTGGGCCGCTCCGCTCGCCGCCAAGCGCATGATCGGCAACCTGGCCGACGGGGTCGACCTCTTCGATCGGCTCACCGGCGAGCAGCTGATCACCTACACCGGGATGCTGTTCAGCCTCGACCGCGCCGTGATCGCCGGGCGCACCCGCGATCTGCTGCAGCTGCTCGACCTCGAGGCAAGCGCGGGCACCCTGGTCAGCGACTACTCGGCGGGGATGACCAAGAAGATCGCGCTGGCATGCGCGCTCATCCACTCGCCCCGCGTCGTGGTGCTCGACGAGCCATTCGAGTCGGTCGATCCGGTGTCTGCGGCGAACATCCGCGACATCCTGGAAGGCTTCGTGCGCTCCGGCGGCACGGTCGTGGTGTCGAGCCATTCGATGGATCTCGTGCAGCGCATGTGCGATCACGTCGCGATCGTGGCGCGCGGCCGGGTGCTCGTGGCCGGAACGGTCGACGAGGTGCGCGGCTCGGCCACGCTCGAGGACCGCTTCCTCGAGCTCGTCGGCGGGCGCCGCTTCAGCGAAGGACCCGAGTGGTTGCGGCCCTCCTGAGCCTGCGCTTCCGCGTGCTCGCCAACACGCTGCGCCGCAGCACGCTCCAGCTGCTCGCGGTGATCTTCGGCGCCCTGCAGACGCTGGTCATCCTGGTGATCGTGATCGCCGGGCTGGCGGTGCTGGTGATCTACCCGCAGCCGGTGCAGCAGGCGACGGTGGTGATCGGAGGCGTCGCGCTGACGCTCGGCTGGTTCCTGATCCCCTTGATCGCCACGGGGATCGAACCGACCCTCGACCCGCTCAAGCTGTCAGCGTTCCCGATCTCCACGGGCCGGCTGATGACGGCGATGACGCTGGTCGGCGCCACCTGGATCCCGGGCATCGCGACGCTGCTGGTCTCGATCGGGACAGCGCTCACCTGGAGGCAGACGCCGGGCGCCGCATGGGCCGCGGCCGGCTGCGGGGTGATCGGCACCCTGATCTGCATCGTCGGATCCCGGATGACCGCATCCCTCACCGCCAACCTGCTCGCCCGCCGCCGCGGCCGCGACCGCGCTGCGGCGCTGCTCGTGGCGCTGCTCGTGCTGCTGGGCCCCGTCGGGCTGGCTCTGGCCATCGGAGTACCCTCGGATGCGCCGTTCCCGGCCACCGCCGAGGTGCTCGCCTTCACGCCGTTCGGCGCGATCTGGGGCGTTCCGGGGCAACTGGCGGCCGGGCATCCCGCCGCCGCGCTGCTCTCGCTCGCGATCGCCCTGGCGACCCTCGTGCTGATGCTGGTCATCTGGCGGGCGAGTCTGATCGCCACCTTCCGGTTCCGCGGCGGCGGAGCGGGGGGCCGGCAGCACGGAGCCGGCCGGCTCGGGGTGTTCCGCTGGGCGCCGTCGACGCCGGCCGGAGCGATCGGGGCGCGCTCGCTGATCTACTGGGGCCGCGACGCGCGCTTCGCGCGGCAGCTGGTGCTCGTGCCGCTGATGCCGGCGCTGCTGATCCTGCTCGCCTCGCTGGTGCACGCCGACTGGCTCGTCTACCTCGCGGCGCCGATCGTCGCAGGGCTGCTGCCCCTCACGCTGTTCGCGGTGATCTCCTACGACGGCACCGCCTATGCGCTGCACCTCTCCTCGGGCGTGCGCGGCGCCGACGACCGCGCGGGCCGTGCGGGTGCCCTGCTGGTATTCGCCCTGCCGTCGGTCGTGGTCGTCGCCGTGGCCTCGCTGGCTTCGCTCGGCGCGTGGGCGGATCTGCCCGGGGTGTTCGGCATCTCGATCGGGGTGCTGCTGTCCGGCCTCGCGGTGGTGTCGGTCTCCTCGGCATCGATCGTGGTCCCGGTCGCCCGCTCCGGTCGGAATCCGTTCACCGCGCAGGCCGGATCGGGCATGACCTCGATCGTGGGCTCCTATGCGGTCACCGGGGTGGCGCTCGCACTCGCGCTCCCCGAACTCGCGCTCGGGATCGCGGCTCTGGCGCTCCACTCGGTGCCGCTCGGCTGGTTCTCGCTCTCGATCGGCATCCTGTGGGGGGCCGGGTCGCTCGTGCTCGGCGTGCGCATCGGCGGCCGCATCCTGGACCGCTCCGGTCCTGCCCTGCTCGCCCGGATGCGGCGCACCGGCGGCTGAGACCGCTATGCGGCCAGGTGCAGCCTCTTCTTGAGCATCGCGACATGGCCGGTCGCCTTGATGTTGTACAGCGGCAAGATGATCCGACCCTGCTCGTCGAGCACGAAGGTCGCCCGGATGACCCCGCGCACGAGCCTGCCGTAGAGCTTCTTCTCGCCGAAGGTGCCGTACAGCTCGTGCACGTGGCGGTCGGGATCGCTCAGCAGTGGGAAGGTCAGCCCCTCGCCGTGCGCCATCCTCCGGATCGCGGGCAGCTCGTCGCGCGACACCCCGAGGACCGAGTAGCCGGCGCTCTCGAGAGTGCCGAGACTCTCCTCGAAGTCGCAGGCCTGCGCGGTGCAGGCGGGGGTGCCGGCCTCGCCGTAGAAGTACAGGATGACCTTCCGCCCGCGCAGCGACGACAGCGTCACCCGGCGCCCGTTCTGGTCGGGCAGGGTGAAGTCGGG
>WOYR01000065.1 GCA_011620705.1 Microbacteriaceae bacterium
GCGGGCGGGGGTGCGGGGCGGCTGGGACCGGAGGGCTTTGTAGTGGTGCTTTGCGCGGGGTATCACGCAGCCGATGAGGGAGGTGAACAGCAGCAGGTAGATCGCGGAGAACCAGGGCGACTGGTACACGTCGAACAACCCGATCGCGTCCGCGACGGGGAACACGTCCGGGTTATCGCGTTCCCATTGGATGACGCCGTTGGGGTCGGCGGTGCGCTGTGGGAACAGCGACCCCGGTACGGCGGCGATCGCAAGGAACAGCAGCAGCACCAGGGCGGTACGCATGCTGGTCAGTTGCCGCCACGCCCACCTCGCCCAGCCCACGATGCCGAGCGCCGGGGAGGTCACGTCCGCGGCATTGTCACCGTCGGCGCTGTCGGCGTGGTCGCGAGGTCGGAGCGGATCGACCGCCTCGTGCGTGTCAGTCTCAGAGCGGGAGGGGGACATTGATCACCACCTGTTGCAGTGACGACATCAGCGCCGTCCACAGTCCGGTGACCATCAGCAGCCCGAGGAGGATGAGCATCACTCCGCCGATGATGTTCAGAGCGCGGATGTGGCGGCGCAGGAATGTCACGGACCGGGATGCCCATCCCCAGCCGGCAGCGAGGATCAGGAACGGGATCCCCAGGCCGAGAGAGTAGGCCAGGCCGAGCAGGCCGGCGCGAGCCGGGTCGCCCAGGTTCCACGACATGGAGATGATCGCCGCGAGGGTCGGGCCGATGCACGGCGTCCAGCCGACACCGAGCGCGAAGCCGAGCAATGGCGCGCCGATCAACCCCGCGCGTCCTCGGGTGCGGGGGCGGAGGGTGCGTTGGGCGAGCCCGAACAGTCCGAGGAACACCAGCCCGAGAACGATGATGACAACCCCAAACACCCGGGTGAGGACGTTCGCGTACTGCAGCAGCAGGAATCCGAAGGCGCCGCCGAGGATGGTGACGGCCACGAATACGACGGTGAACCCGGCGATGAACAGGGCCACCCCGAGCAGCAGCCGTGCACGCTCCGTCCGCACCGCGACCGCTGACCCGGTTGCGGTGATTCGGGTGTCGGTGGTGGTGCTGCCGAGGTAGCCGAGGTAGCCGGGCACGAGCGGCAGCACGCACGGGGACAGGAACGACACCAGCCCGGCGAGCACCGCGACCGGGACAGCCACCCACAGGGCACCGTCGACGATCGCCGCCCCCGGGTTCACGGGGCATCCTCCGCGAGAGTATCGGCGACGAGTGTGGAGAGGATGGAGGCGGTGGCCAGCTGTCCGATGATCCGGGCGGCGACTCTCCCGTCACGGTCGATGACGAGGGTGGTGGGGGTGGCTTGGATAGGGGTGAGCTGTGCGAATGCGAGTTTGACCTGGCCGTCGTTCACGTCGATCACGCTGGGGTAGGTGATGTTGTTGTCGCGGGCGAAGGAGAGGGCGGTGGCGGGCTGGTCGTAGGTGTTCACCCCGAGGAACGCGACTCCCTGATCCTGGTAGTCCTGCCACACCTCTTCCAGCAGTGGCGCTTCGACGATGCACGGCCCGCACGCGGCGTACCAGAAGTTCACCACCAGCACCCCACCCCGGTAGTCGTCGCTGGTCACTGTCTCACCGGTCTCGGTGACACCCTCGAACACGACCGGGTCGCCGCGTTCCGGCTCCGGGATCTCCACGACCTGGAAATCGCCGGCGATATAGCCCTTCTCATTGCCGTCCCGGTACTGCTGCGCCAGGGAGTCATCCGCCGCGCAACCGGTCAGCAACGCGCCCGCGAGGAGAAGGCCAACAGCAGTCCGGGTTCGACCTGTGTGGGTGATCATGGACGTCGCACCTTGATCAGCGCACCGGCGACAAGGAACACCACCGCTGCGGCCGGTTGCGCGGCCGTCCACACCGGCCCCGCGAACGGGAACGGGAAGACCGGATTCCAGATCACCACGATCACCGCGAACACCGGCAGCCACCACCACTGCCGCGCCTGCACCGCAAACCACGCGACGATCACACCCAGGATGGCGGTGAGGAACAGCACCGCCAGGAACCAGTCATTGCCCATGAGCGCGGGGGCAACGAACAAGGCAGCTGCAGCGAGCAGGCTCGGCGCGAACGCGTTGCGCTGATACGTCGAGGGGATTCGCTGTTTCGCCATCATCGTCCCGCCTCCACCGCGGCAGCCGGGGCGGTGGGATCATCCCTTGCCGTTGTTGTGCGGGTGCGGCGGTGACGGATCCAGAGACTTCCGGCCAGGACGACCACGCCGGCGCCGAGAGCGACGTCGGCGAGGTTGCCGATGAACCAGTTGCCGTAGGCGAGGAAGTCGGTGACATGGCCGCGGCCGAACGCGGGCGGGGCGAACAGTCGGTCGATCAGGTTGCCGATCGCGCCGCCCAGGATCAGCCCGATCCCGACCGCCCAGCCGGTGGTGCGGGCGCGCGTGGCGGCGATGACGAGCACGGCGGTCGCGGCCACCCCCAGCAGGGTGAGCAGCCACGTCGCCCCGGACCCGAGGGACAGGAGGGCTCCCGGGTTGAAAGCCAGTTGGAGACCGAGCAGATTGCCCAGCAGCGGGATCCGCTCATCCTCACTCAGCGAGGACAACGCGGCCGCCTTGCTGACCTGATCGATCAGCACCGCTCCTGCTGCCGCGATGCAGGCGACAGCGAACCTGCGTGCCTGGTTACGACTCATCAGTCGAGTCCTTCCCGGCGGGAGTGTCCCGGGCGGCTCGCGCGGCGTCGGCACGGTCGCGGCGTCGACGTTCCCTGCCGACCATCAACACGATGACGAGGGCGCCGCCGAGGACAACCACTCCCCCGACCACAGCGAGGATCGCGAAGGTATCGCCGCCTCCGGAGGTCTCGCCCCCGTATCCGTTGTCAGCGGGCGCTTCGGTCGCGGTCGCGGTCGGTGTGGGGGTTTGCGGAGCCGTGCTCGGTGTGGCGGCGGGGCTACTCGGGACGGCATCGGTGGGTGCGACGGTGTAGGTGTATTCGCCGCTGATCGGGTGGCCATCGCTGGAGACGACTTTCCATCGGACGGTGAACAGCCCGGCCGGCGGGTTCGGGGCGAGGTGCTGAGTGATGGAGGTGCCATCTTCTGACGGTGCGTCGGTGGCGATGTTTTGCCCATCGGGGGCGATCACCTCGACGGCAGCGGATTGCATTCCCGCGATGAGTTCACCGCTGAAGGACAGGGTGATTTCTGCTGGTGATCCGGTGATTGTGGAGCCCGCTTCGGGATAGGAGGAGACCAGTTCGTCGTGTGCTTGGGCGGGGGTTGCCGCAGCCAGGGTTAGTCCCGCTCCGAGGAGGAGGGTGGCCAGGGTGGTGATGAGTGAGCGGCGGGGGTTACGCATGGGTGGTGTGTTCTCCGGGGTGGGATTGCGGTTCGATCTGGAACGTGGCGTGCTCGATGCTCACCGGGAAGTGGTCGGCGACACATTCCTGGAGTTCTTGCAGGAGCCGGGCGGACTGTTCCGGGGTGAGCGTGTCGTCGACGACGACGTGCGCGGTCAGAGTGGGGAGGTCCGTGGAGACTTGGGAGGCGTGCAGGTCGTGCACGGCGACCACCTGCGGGAGCTCGAGGATGTGTCGGCGTACCTCCGCCAGGTCAAGGCCGGGAGGGGTGGATTCGAGCAGGACGCTGCCGGATGCGCGGAGCAGGATGAAGGTGCGCGGGATGATCAGGAGAGCGATCAGGATGCCGGCGACCGCGTCTGCCTGGTACCAGCCGAGGGTGGCGATCAGGATGGCGCTGACGATGACGCCGACGGAGCCAAGTGCGTCATTGAACACCTCGAGGAACGCGGCGCGCATGTTCAGGTTGCGTGTGCGACCGCTCATCAGCACCAGCAGGGACGCGATGTTCGCGACCAGGCCGACGATCCCGAAGAACAACAGGCTGCCGGACGCGATCTCGGGCGGCTCAAATAGTCGCCGTACGCCCTCAACCAGCGCGAAGATCCCCACACCGAGGAGCAGGGCGGCCTGGGCGAGAGCGGCGAGCGCTTCCGCGCGCCGCAGCCCGAACGTGTAACGGTCAGACGGGGGCCGGTTCATCAGATGCGCGGCGGTGACCGCCATCGCGAGGCCGATCACGTCGGTCAGCATGTGCGCGGCGTCCACGAGCAGCGCGAGGCTGCCGGTGATGACTGCGCCGATGACTTCGATCACGAACACCGATGCGGTGATCGAGAACGCGATCAGCAATCTGTTCCGGGGGGTGGCCTCGCCCGTGTCGTGGCTGTGTCCAGCGCCCATGTTGGTCCCTCTCTTACGGCCGG
>WOYR01000254.1 GCA_011620705.1 Microbacteriaceae bacterium
CCGCGTGCCGCTCCGGTGACGAAGGCGACTTTGCCATCCAGTCTTCCCATGATGAATTCCCTTTTCCTTGTTTCTTCCTTGGTTCCCCGCTGCGGGGAGCGATCGCAGGACCCTCGGAGCGCTCTGCTCGAGAGCGCCCCGCGTCGGAGCGCGCTTGAGCCATGATGCCGGCGTTCGCCGACACGATGGATTCCCGGCCCGAGGCCGGCGTCTTCAGTTCTTGCTGTTGCGTCCCGGCGCCGTCGCCGGGAAGTGTCATGCCGGCTGGAAGCCCGCCAGCGGGTCCTCGGCGCAGTCGCTCACCGGCGGCGCCGTGATGCCGGGCTTCAGCACCGTCGAGCTCAACACCGTCGAGCTCAGCACCGGGCCGAGGCCCTCGCGCCGCGTGAGCGTCAACTCGACCTTGCCCGACCTGGAGTAGCGCTCGGTGCGGTGCGAGTGATCGCCCGAAGCCTTCGGGAGCTCGGCCTTGCCCTCCTTGAGCTTTGTCAGCGCGGTCTCGCCGAATCCCTGCACGCACTCGGGGTCCGGCCCGTCGAGGGGGAGGCCGGTGAAGAACTTCGCGGCCATGCATCCGCCCTTGCAGCTGTCGAAGAACTGGCACGAGGAGCACGCACCGCCCGACTGCGGCTGGCGCAGCCGGGTGAAGAGCTCGGAGTGGCGCCAGACCTCCTGGAAGCCGCCATCGTTTCGGACGTTGCCGGCCAGGAATTCCTCATGGATGGCGAATGGGCACGCGTAGACGTCGCCGACCGGATCGATCAGGCAGACCACGCGCCCTGCGCCGCAGAGGTTCAGCCCCGGGAGCGCCTTGCCATAGGCGGAGAGGTGGAAGAAGGAGTCGCCGGTGAGGATCTCGCCCTCGTGCGCGACCAGCCAGTCGTAGAGCTCGCGCTGCTGCTCTGGCCGCGGGTGCAACTCGTCCCAGACATCGGCGCCGCGCCCGGAGGGCCGCAGCCGGGTGAGGCGCAACTGCGCCCCGTACTCGTCGGCGATCGCCTTGAAGTCGTCGAGCTGGCCGATGTTCTGGCTGGTGCACACCACCGAGAGCTTGAAGTTCTTGAAGCCGGCGTCGCGCAGATTGCGCATGGCGGTGATGGCCGTGTCGTAGGAGCCGGGACCGCGAACGTAGTCGTTGACCTCGGCGGTCGCGCCGTCGAGCGAGATCTGGATGTCGAGGTAGTCGTTCTTCGCGAGCCGCGCCGCGACATCCGGGGTGATCTTCACCCCGTTGGTCGAGAACTTGACGCCGACGTGATGCGCCGTGGCGTAGTCCACGATCTCGAAGAAGTCGGAGCGGACGGTCGGCTCGCCCCCGCCGATGTTGACGTAGAACACCTGCATGCGCTCGAGCTCGTCGATGACCGCCTTCGCCTCCTCGGTGGTCAGCTCGCGCGGATCGCGCCGGCCGGAACTGGAGAGGCAGTGCACGCACGACAGGTTGCAGGCGTATGTGAGCTCCCAGGTGAGGCAGATCGGGGCATCCAGTCCGTACTCGAAGAGGTCGACGAGCTTCTGAGGTTCGGCGGTGCGGAACGCGGGGGCGTCGGTCGAGGGGGTCCGCGCGGGAGCATCCAGCAGTGTCATGAGGCCCTTTCGACGAGCATCGAGGATTGTTCAAGGGTAGTGAGCGCCGCGCCGTAGCGGGCGAGCTGCGAATCCGGCACCCCCGCCGCGGTGCAGGCATCGCGAGCACTGGGCGCATCGGCGAGGGAGTTGACGATGCTCAGCAGCGTGCGGTCTTTGAGGAACGACAGCTTGCGGGTTCCGAAGTGGTACAGCAGTGCCCCGAACGGTTCAGGGCGAACGGACACCTGCGGGTGCAGCTTCCAGGGCCGGTCGAGGTCCATGTCGACGGCGGCGCGTCTCAGTAGACGCCGCACATCCCATCGATCGAGATCTCCTCGACGAGCGAATCCGCCTCGATCACCGACTCGAGGCCGACCGATGCCTCGGCGGCGGGCGCTTGGCTGATGACGTCCATGCAAAACTCCTCACGACGATGTTGGAAAGTTCGTGGAGTTGATCCGCGATGAGAACGATACTAATGACACTGAGTGCCGAAGGGAAGGCTGGCACCATGGCATCTGCTGGCAGTTCCCCGAGCGCCGCATCGCGCCTGGGACGGCAGCCGTCGACCAGCGTCGCAGAACTCAGCCACGCGGCCCTCCAGCTGTTCATCGAGCGCGGCTTCGACCAGACCACCGTCGATGACATCGCCGCGGCCGTGGGGATCGGGCGCCGCACCTTCTTCCGCTACTTCCCATCGAAGAACGACGTGCCATGGGGAGACTTCGATTCGCTGATCGAGGACATGCGCGGCTACCTCGCCGAGCAGTCGGATGACATCCCACTGCTGGAAGCCATACGGAGCGCGGTGCTCCACTTCAACCGGTTCCCGCCCGACGAGCTCCCCTACCACCGGGAGCGGATGGCCCTCCTGCTGAATGTGCCGTCGCTGGTCGCGCACTCGACGCTGCGCTACGCGGCCTGGCGGCAGGCCATCGCCGAGTTCGCGGCAGAGCGACTCGGGGTCGGCAGTGACGAGCTGGCGCCGCAGGCGATCGGCTGGGCGTTCCTGGCGGTCTCGCTGACCGCATATGAGCAATGGCTCCGCCAGGACGACGCGGAGCTGAGCCAGCTGCTGGACCGCGCCTTCCTGGTGCTCGACCGGGTCTTCCAGCATCCAGGCTCCGATCGATGACCCCGGGCGTCGATGTGCTGGTGGTCGGATCGGGGGGCAGCGGCGCCCCGCTCGCGGCCCGGCTGAGCGAGGATCCATCGCGGCGCGTCCTGCTGGTCGAGGCAGGGCCGGCACCGCGCACGGTCTCCGGGTTCCCCCGCGAGCTGCTCGACGGGGGGACGGTCGCCGGGGCCGTCCCCGGGCATCCCGACAACTGGGCCCTCGGTGCGCTGCTGGCCCCTGGCCGCCCGTACTCGATCGCGCTCGGCCGGATCCTCGGCGGATCGACGACCATCAACGGCTCATACTTCGAGCGCGCCAGGGAAGCCGACTTCGCCGCGTGGGCGGCGAACGGCAGCCCCGCGTGGAGCCCCGAGCGGGTCCTGCCCCTGCAACGCCGGCTGGAGCACGACACCGACTTCGGGTCCACCCCGACTCACGGCGATGCCGGGCCGATGCCCGTCCGGCGGGCGTCGCTTCAGCATCCTGCCGCCGATGCCTTCGCGGCCGCGTCCGCCGAATGGGGCGCGCCGGCCGAGCCGGACAAGAACGACTCGACGACGAGCGGCTTCGGGCCGGTGCCCCAGAACTTGATCGACGGCGTGCGATGGAACACCGGGATCGCCTATCTGCTGCCGGCCATCGACCGGCCGAATCTGGAGATCCGCGGCGAGGTGCTGGTCACCCGCGTCCTGATGGAAGCCGGCCGTGCGATCGGTGTCGAGGCGCTCGTCGCCGGACGGCCGGACACCCTGTTCGCCGAGGAGGTGGTCCTCTGCGCCGGCGCGTTCGGATCTCCGGCGCTGCTGCTTCGATCCGGCATCGGGCCGGCTGACGAACTGCGCGCCCTCGGGATCGAGGCGGTGGTCGACGCGCCGGGGGTGGGCACGGCGTTCGGCGATCACCCGCAACTCGTGCTCGAGTGGCGACCGCGGCGCGAGCTGCCGCATCCCACCGGGGGCTGGATGGCGGGGGCGCTCAACCTCGACGCGGGAGCGGGCGGTGACGGCGTCGATCTCGAGGTGCTCCAGTCGCTGCTGCCGATGACGGCTCTCACGACCGGGATGGCGGCACCGGATGCCCCGCTGCCCTTCCTGGTGTCCGTCCACACCCCGGTGAACCAGGGCCGCATCCGGCTGACATCGGCCGATCCCGTCGATCCGCCGCGCATCGACTACGGGTACCTGCGCACCGGGGCGGACCGCGCGCGGCTGCGGCGAGCGGCCCGGGTGACCGCCGAGCTGCTCGCGAGCAGCGCGTTCCGCGCGGTGTCAGAGGGGCTGCTCGAGCCGGAGCCGGGAGTGCTCGCCGACGACCGGGCGCTCGACGACTGGGTGGCGGCACGGTTGGGCACCTCGATCCACGCATGCGGCACCGCCCCGTTCGGGCCGGCGGACGATGCAGCATCGGTCGTCGACGAGGCAGGTCGCGTGCACGGCGCGACGGGCCTGCGGGTCGCGGACACATCGATCCTGCCGACAGCGCCGCGGCGCGGCCCTGCTGCCACGGCAGTGCTGATCGGAGAACTGGTCGCCGACGCGATGCGCTCCGGGGGCTAAG
>WOYR01000060.1:0-2669 GCA_011620705.1 Microbacteriaceae bacterium
CGGTGCCGTCCGGCCGACAGCGTCGGGACCAGATCGGGGATGTCGGTGGCCAGTCTCTGAGTGGCACGGTGCATGATCGACCTCGCTTGCCTCACGATGTCACTTCATCATCCTCCAGCGCGACCGCTCCGACAAGCCCGGCATGCCCGTCGGACGGCGCCGGTAGCCTGAGGTCATGCGCGTCCACATCGGCACCGACCACGCCGGGCTCGACTTCAGCCGGCAGCTGCAGCGGCATCTGCGCGACTCGGGGCACGAGGTCGTCGACCACGGCCCGACGGCGCTCGACCCGCTCGACGACTACCCGAGCTTCTGCATCAACACGGCGCTCGCCGTCGTGCGGGATCAGGCTGCGGGCATCCGGACCCTTGGCGTCGTCTTCGGGGGCTCGGGCAATGGCGAGCAGATGGCGGCGAACAAGGTCGAGGGCGCTCGCGCGGCCCTGGTCTGGAACCGTGACACCGCCCTGCTGGCCCGCCGGCACAATGACGCCAATCTGATCGCGATCGGGGCGCGGCAGCACACCCTGGAGGTCGCGATCGGGCTGATCGACGCCTTCCTGGCCGAGCCCTTCAGCGGCGAGGAGCGGCATGCGCGCCGCATCGCGCAGCTGCTCGAGTTCGAGACCACCGGCAGGATCGCCGGCCACGAGATCGACGACTAGGGCCCGGCAGGAGGAGCAGCGGGATGCCAGAGGGCCACTCCGTCCATCGGATCGCGCGCCAGTTCGAGCGCCACTTCGAGCACACGCCGGTGGCGGTCTCATCGCCGCAGGGCCGTTTCGCGGCGGGGGCATCGCAGCTCGACGGGCACGAGATCGTCCGCTCGGAGGCGGTCGGCAAGCAGATGTTCCTCGAGTTCGACCACGGGCTGTGGCTGCGGGTGCACCTGGGCATCTACGGGGCATGGGACTTCGCGGGCGACATCACGGTCGACGCGACCACGGCATCCGCGAACGGCCGGATGGGCCAGACGAACCAGCGCGGCACCGATCTCGCCGCCCACGAGGATTCGCTCGCCTCGATGGGCGCGCCGCGCCTGACCCGTCTGCGCATGAGCGAGCAGGAGAAGCTCGAGCCCGACGCCGAGAGCTTCCCGCCGGAGCCGATCGGCGCGGTGCGCGTGCGCCTGCTGACGAGGACGGCGGTCGCCGATCTGCGCGGCCCGACCGCCTGCGAGGTGCAGACCCCGGAGCAGGTGGATGCCACGATCGCCAAGCTCGGCCCCGACCCCCTGGTCGGCGACCCGGCAGCGGGTGAGGAGCGCTTCGTTGCCGCCGTGCGCAAGAAGCCCACTCCGATCGCGCTGCTGCTGATGGACCAGGCGGTGGTGAGCGGCATCGGCAACGTCTACCGCGCCGAGCTGCTGTTCCGCGCGCGGCAGAACCCCTTCACGCCCGGCAAGGAGCTGCGGGAAGAGGTGGTGCGCGCGCTCTGGCGCGACTGGGTGAAGCTGCTGAACATCGGGGTCGCGACCGGTCAGATGCTCACCATGGACGACCTCTC
Organism: Microbacteriaceae bacterium; assembly: GCA_011620705.1. Taxonomy (GTDB): domain Bacteria; phylum Actinomycetota; class Actinomycetes; order Actinomycetales; family Microbacteriaceae; genus Lysinimonas. The sequence continues at coordinate 1,506 of WOYR01000060.1, forward strand.
CGACGACGACTACCGCAAGGCGCTGGCCTCGCGCGCCGACCGGCACTGGGTGTACCACCGCGCCGGCGAGCCGTGCCGGATCTGCGGTGCCCCGATCCTGATGCAGGAGCTCGGCGGCCGCAAGCTCTACTGGTGCCCGGTGGATCAGGCGTGAGCGGGGTGAGCTGATGCGCAAGACCCCGCACTTCACGACCGCCGACGAGGGTGTCGTCAAACGGCTGATCCGCGAGAACCCGTGGGCGACGTATGTGTCGAGCACCTCGAACGGCCTGGTGGCTTCGCACTACCCGACGCTCCTCGAGGAGGATGCGGACGGGATCTCGATCGTCAGCCACTTCGGCCGCCCCGACGAGCAGCTGCACGAACTCGGGCAGCACGAGATGCTGGTCATCGTGCAGGGTCCGCACGGCTACATCTCGCCGGGCTGGTACGCCGAAGGCGACTTCGTCCCGACCTGGAACCACGTCACGGCGCACCTCTACGGCACGCCGCAGATCCTCTCCGATGAGGAGAACTTCGCGATCCTGCAGCGACTGGTCGATCATTTCGAGGCGCCGATGCCGCATCCGGTCTCGCTGGACGTCGACGAGGAGCGAGCCCGCGGCATCGCCCGCGGCACCGTCGGCCTGCGCATCCGCGTGACGCGGTTCGACGCCCGCCTGAAGCTCAGCCAGAACAAGGCGCAGGAGGTGCGCGAGACGATCATCGGCACGCTGCGCGCGGAGGGGCCGTACGCCCACCCCGGCCTGGCGGAGGAGATGGAGCGGCTCTGAGCACCCTGCTGCGCCATGGCCGGCTGCTCGACGGCCGGATGGTCGACCTGCTGATCGCCGGCGGCCGCATCGCGCGGATCTCGCCGAGCGCCGCCGCCTCGCGCGGGGGCGCCGCCTCGCGCGGGGGCGCCGCGAGATCCGCGCCCGGTGGGGGGCACGGGCGGCCATCGCCGGAGGCCGTCGACCTCGACGGCGGGTGGGTGCACCCCGGGCTGTGGGATTCGCACGTCCACTTCGGGCAGTGGGCGATGCTGTCGCGACGGATCGACCTGAGCGGCGCGGCTTCGGCCGCCGGGGCGGCCGCGCTGGTGGGCGAGGAGCTGGGGCGGCATCCGCCAGAGCGCGGCGCGGTGCTGATCGGCCAGGGCTTCCGCGACGGGCTGTGGCCCGA
>WOYR01000060.1:2769-4223 GCA_011620705.1 Microbacteriaceae bacterium
CTCGAGATGAGCGGTGCGATCGCGTCGTGGCGGCGCAGGTTCGGCAGCGGGTTCCGCGGCTTGCGCGTGCGGGCGGGGGTCTACCCCGATGAGCTCGACGCGGCCGCGGCAGCCGGCATCCGCAGCGGCGAGCTCGTCGAGGGCACAGCAGGCCTGCTCACCGGCGGGCCGTTCAAGCTCTTCGCCGACGGCTCGCTCAACACCCGCACCGCCTGGTGCTACGACGACTACCCGGGGATGTCGGGCCCGGATGCCGCCGGCTTGTCGATCCACCCCGCCGCTGAGCTGCTCGGCCTCGCGCGCGCCGCACTGGCGCACGGACTCGTGCCCGCCATCCACGCCATCGGGGACCGCGCCACCACGCTCGCACTCGACACCTTCGAGGCGCTGGGCGCCCTGCCGCCCGTCGGCGGAAGCATCGAGCATGCGCAGCTCGTCATCCCCGCCGACCTGCCCCGGTTCGCAGGGCTCGGCGTCCGCGCGAGCGTGCAGCCGGAGCAGGCGATGGATGACCGCGATGTCGCCGACCACTACTGGGCGGGGCGCACGGACCGCGCCTTCGCCTGTCGCGCCCTGTGGGAGGCGGGGGCGGAGCTCGCGCTCGGCTCCGATGCGCCGGTGGCCCCGCTTGATCCATGGGTCACCTTGTCTGCGGCCGTGTCGCGCAGCCGCGACGGCCGGGAGCCGTGGCATCCGGAGCAGGCGCTGCCGATCGGGGCTGCGCTGGCCGCGTCATGGGGCGGGGCGGGCGAACTCTCCGAAGGGGGCCCGGCGGATCTCGTGGTGACCGAGCAGAACCCGCTCAGCGCGGACGGCGAGCAGCTGCGCCGGATGCCGGTGCTCGCGACGATGGTCGCGGGGGAGTGGAGCTATCGGCGGTAGTCCGGCGCAGACCGGACGATTCCTCCCGCAGCCCGGGGCCGCCCTCGGGAGGGGCGGCCCCGGCTTCACTGGCGGGAAGATCTGCGTCGCGCCCGGATTCTCGGGTCAGGGCGCGACGAAGAGCGGCGTCGGGACCCCCGGTGGGGACGCGACGGAGAAAGGAGGGCAGCTGACTACGCGACCGACGCGGAGGCGGGCTGGGCGCCCCACGACTGGAATTCGGCGCGGGGAATCTGCACGTGGTTGGTCCAGCCGATCCCGTTCCACCAGCGGAGCTGGGGGATGCCGAGCGGATCGTTGTACCAGCCCGCGGGTGCGGCGGACGTGGTGGGTGTCACGACATTGTTCATGTGGGGAACTCCTGCTGAGAGCGGTGAGCCGCGGGTGGGGGATTCGGGTTGCGGCCGGTGCTCACGTTAGTGGCCCCCATCATGGGGGCGCGAGTCCCCCATCTGGGGGACTTGCGGGCGGCGGCCGATTCTCCGGCCGGCTCGGGTCGGGCGGCGGCGCCAGGCCGGGTCAGGACGACCAGGTATCGGGTTCGCTCCGCCACCAGCCGTCGAAGGGGGTCA
>WOYR01000184.1 GCA_011620705.1 Microbacteriaceae bacterium
TCGCCCGCACCTGCTCGTACAGGGCGAAAACGCGCCGCCGCCAATCGGCCACATCGAGCGGGGTCATGGCGTTCAGTCTGCAGCAGGGAATCGCCGGGGGCCTGAACGGGTTGACCCTGGCAACGATCCAAACCTTCAGGAGGTTGTCATGCCCCAGGCCGTACTCAATGGAACCGTGCTCGCGGATGCGCCCGAGTCGGAGGTCCTCCACATCGAGGGCAACGTCTACTTCCCCCCGGCGAGCGTGAACAAGGAGTTCCTCGTCGAGAGCGCCACCCCCTACACCTGCCCATGGAAAGGCGAGTGCCAGTACTTCTCGGTCAAGGACGGGAAGGGCGGCGAGCTGCTGCAGGACCGCGCCTGGAGCTACCCGCACCCCTACCCGACGGCCGAGGAGCGCGTGGGCAAGGACATCAGCGACTACGTGGCCTTCTGGAAGGAAGTCCAGGTCAGCTAGCTGCCAGCGCGCGCTCCCGGAACGCTCTGACCTTCGCCCGGTTGCCGCAGCGCTGCATCGAGCACCACCGGCGGGTGCCGGTGCGCGATTCGTCGTGGAACACGATGCCGCAGTCGCTTGCGGCGCAGCGCCGGATCCGGGCCGCGCCGTCGGCCTCCGCTGCCAAGAGCGCCACAGCGTCGCGCGCCAGCGTCGACAGGACCTGCCCCAGATGGATGCCGCCCGCCCCCGCCTGGCGGTGGCCCCCGGCCAGTACGGGCGGCACGTCGGGTGTCGCGGCGAACAGGTTGAGCGTGTCCACATCGTCGGGAGCGAGTTCCAGCCGGTCCGCGCTCGCCGCCGCCATCCGGGTGATCGCCGCGCGCAGGGTCAGCGCGTCGACCAGCCCGCGCTCGTCGATCCCGTCGGCGGCCAGCCGATCGAAGCGCTCGCGCAGCCAGTGCGGCGCCTCGCTGTCTGGACCGGAGGTGAAGTCGAGGCAGTCGGCGCCGGCGTCGAAGAACCAGCGCGCGCCATCGGTGATGATCCAGCGGCCGGCGCTCACGGACGACCCGCTGCCCGACTCGCCGCCGCGCGCGGCACCTCCCGCCGCATCCAGTCGATCTGGTAGCGCGGGTCGAAGCGCCGGGAGCACCTCGCGCAGGACAGCGCCCGGGTCGGCTTGCGGTAGCGGTAGTGCTCGTGGCCGTTCGGGCAGGTGCCGATCCACGGCGCCAGCTCGTCGGCGATCGCGCCGCCGTGCAGCCGCTTGCCCTCGTAGCCGAGTTCGGTGGCGATCGCCTTCCACGTGGGACCGTGGCCGGCCTTGGCGCCGGCCAGCGCGTGCGCGACCTCGTGCAGCAGCACCTGGTGGATCTCATCGTCCTCGTAGCGCTGGGCCAGGTGACGCGACACCGTGATCCGGTGGGTGCTGTAGGAGCAGAGTCCGGCCCGCGTGGTCGCGCGGTCGAAGCCGAACGACCACACGTTCGGATCGAGGTGCAGGGCGATGAGCGCATCCGCCCAGCGGCGCACCCGGTCGAGCTCGGCCATCAGCCGGCCCCTGTCGCGCCGGTGAGCAGGACCCGCAGGATGCGATCGTCGTCCGGCTTCGGGGCGCCGCGGCCGTCGGTGTTGTCGGTGAGGATCCACAGCGAGTGGTCGGGGCCCTGAATCGCATCGCGCAGCCGGCCGTAGCTGCCGGTGAAGTAGGGCTTCGCGGACGCTTCGCCCGCTGCATCCACCTGGATCGCCCAGAGCCGCTCGCCGCGCAGCGCGGCCATGAAGAAGGTGCCGCCGATGTACGTCAAGCCGCTCGGGCTCGCGTCGGCCGTGCTCCACTGCAGCACCGGGTCGACGTACTTCGGATCGCCGGCCCGGCCCTCGACGAGCGGCCAGCCGTAGTCCTTGCCCGCCACGATCCGGTTGAACTCGTCCCAGGTGCTCTGACCGAACTCCGACGCCCAGAGCTGCCCGTCCGCATCCCAGGCCAGTCCTTGCGGATTGCGGTGCCCGTAGCTCCAGATCAGCGAAGCGGGGAACGGGTTGCCCTTCGGCACCGCGCCGGTCGGCGTCATCCGGAGGATCTTGCCGTTCATGCTCGAGAGGTCCTGCGCGTGCGAGGTGTCGCCGGCATCGCCGACCGTCGCGTACAGCATGCCGTCTGGCCCGAAGGCGAGCCGGCCGCCGTTGTGATGGTCGGCGAAGGCAAGGCCCTTCAGGATCATGTGCGGCGCTCCGAGCCGGAGATCGTCACCGAGGGTCATGCGCACGATGCGGTTGTCGCTCGCGGTCGTCTCGTAGGCGTACAGCCAGGTCGTCGTGCCGTCATGCAGCACCGCGAGTCCGAGCAGACCTCCCTCGCCATCGTGGACGACGTCGGGCACCGTGCCGATCCGGGAGAGCCCACCGGATGCCGTGAGCCGCTCGACGGCGCCGGAGTCGCGCTCGCTCACCAGGGTCACGTCGGGGCTGACGAGCCGGACCATCGACCAGGGGCTGTCGAGCCCGGACGCCACCTGCATGGGCGAGCCGAGCGGGACCATCCCCCCGTGCTGCGACACCGATGCAGCACCGGACGGAGCGAGGGTCTCGGGCGCCGTCGGCACTGTGCATCCCGCGAGCGCCCCGACGCTCACGACCACCGCCGCGAGAACGAGGAGAAGACGGGCGTGGGCCATGCTTCGACGCTAGCCGCGTCCGCCGTCGCCGGCCCCGGAATCGCCGGGACGCAGTTGGAACACGCTGCGGCTCGGGGGTGGGGAGGGGAGGGCGGTGGCGTCGGTCACGACCGGCGCTCCGGCGATCCAGTGGTGCAATTCTCGGCCGTGGACGAGCGTGGCGGGGTGCGGTCCGCGGGCCAGGAGCCGCGGCATCCAGTCGAGGGGGAGAGCAGATGGCGAGGCGAGCAGCACGAAATTGCCGTAGCGCCGCCCGCGCAGCACCTGCGGTTCGGCCAGCACCGCGACGCGCTCCTCGCCGAAGAGCATGGCGAGGGTCGCTGCCTGGCCGCGGGCGAAGGGCGCGCCCGAGCCGTCGGCGACGTTGACGAGGAGCACGCCGTCGGGCGCGAGGAACTCCGCGCACTCCCGGTAGAACTCGAGGCTCGTGACATGGGCCGGGATGCGCGCCCCGCCGAACACGTCGACCACGAGCACATCGGCCGTCCCCTTCAACCCGGAAGGCAGCTTCGCGAGGCTCTCGCGGGCATCCCCGTACCGCACCCGGATCGACGCGCCCCTCGGCAGCGGCAGCTCCCGCCGCACCAGTTCCACCAGCTGCGGCTCGAGCTCGAGCACCTGCTGGCGCGATCCCGGCCGGGTGGCCTCGATGTAGCGCGGGATGGTCAGCGCGCCCGCTCCGAGATGCAGCGCGGTCAGGGGTTCGCCCGGCAGCTTGAGCTGGTCGATCACATGCCCCATCCGCGCCACGTACTCGAAGAACAGCTCGGCGGGGTGGTCGAGGTTGACGTGCGACTGCGGGGTGCCGTCCACAACGAGCTCGAAGGAGCCGGGCACCCAGCGGTCGGCCCGGATCTCGGCGCGCATCCCGCTGGCCAAGGTCACCGACCGGGCCGCGGCGGAGGAATCCATGCCCCGATCCTTCCACCGGCTCGGATTTCTCGGATCGAGCCGCAGCCGAAGCTGGGCTTATAGCCCTAATCCAGAATCAAGTCAAGGAACACCTGGACATGTCACCGAGTCATGGCATACAGTTGACCCTTGCGCTCCCACACTCCTCGTCGTCATATTGCGGACGACCCCTGCGCCCAGGCACGTCCCGAATATCGCGGCGGGACGACTCCCTGAGGCCGTGAAGCGCTTCTCCACTACCGACACGACGAGACCGACGGGTCTCACGGAGGTTGTTTCCCACCTTGGCCGCTGCGCGCTCCGCATCCAGCAACTCTGCATCCAACAAGAAGTCCGCCAAGAACGGTCGTACCGCATCGCGGTTGTCGTTCGCCAAAATCACCGACACGCTGACGGTTCCCGATCTGCTCGCCCTGCAGACCGAGAGCTTCGACTGGCTCGTGGGCAACGATGCGTGGAAGGCGCGTCTCGCCGAGGCCAAGGCCGCCGGCAACGACTCGGTTCCCGAGACCACCGGCCTCGATGAGATCTTCGAGGAGATCTCGCCGATCGAGGACCTCGGCGAGACCATGCAGCTCTCCTTCACGGCTCCCGAGCTGGAGGAGCCCAAGTACTCCATCGAGGAGTGCAAGGAGCGCGGCAAGACCTTCGCCGCGCCGCTGTACGTGAACGCCGAGT
>WOYR01000204.1:0-2066 GCA_011620705.1 Microbacteriaceae bacterium
GGCACCGTGCCGTTGGCGTGCTGGTAGGCGATCTGCATCGGCTGCTCGCCCTTGAAGGGCTGCTCGCCGGTGAGCATCTCGTACATCATGATCCCGACCGCGTAGATGTCGCTCCTGGCATCGGCGATGCCGCGCGTGACGAGTTCGGGGGAGAGGTAGGCGATCGTGCCGAGCAGCGCGGCGCCGGTGGCCGTGTTCGCGGATGCCGCACGCGCCAGCCCGAAGTCGCCGATCTTGATCCGGCCGTCGTCGGCCAGCAGCACGTTCTCGGGCTTCAGGTCGCGGTGGACGATGCCCGCCTTGTGCGCTGCAGCCAGCCCCGACAGCACTGCCTCGGTGATGTCGATGGTCTGCTGATCGGTGAGCGTGCCGTACTCCTGCAGCAGATCCCGCAGGGTGATGCCGGGCAGGTACTCCATGACCAGATAGGCGCTGTCCGCATCCTGGCCCTGGTCGAAGACGTTGACGACATTGGGATGCGCCAGACGCGCGGCCGAGCGCGCTTCCTGGATGAAGCGCTGCTTGAACTGGCTGTCGTCCGCCAGATGCCCGTGCATGACCTTGACCGCGACGCGCCGCTCGAGTCGCAGGTCGGTGGCGAGGTAGACGGTGGCCATCCCGCCGCGCGCGATCCGTGAGCGCACCTGATACCGGCCGTCGATGAGACGGCCGATCATCGGGTCGGAGGTGTTGACACTCACCGTTCGAGTGTAGGCAGGGCTCCCCTGAACGCGGAGGTGCCACACGGTGAAGGCCCTCTCATGCGGCTCGGCGGCATCGGTGCGTCAGCGGCACCGTGTCAGCGGCACCGTGTCAGAGGCGCCGTGTCAGCGGTATCGGGCGAGCCAGGACCATGCGCTCGACTCCCATTTCGCGTATCCGTCTGGAAATGCCGAGATCTGCACCGCCTGAGCCGCCTGCGTGACGGTCATCGATTGCCAGTTCGGGATGTCCAGCAGTCCGCGGGTGCGCCCCGCATTGGGGTTGCCCGGTCCGCCGTAGAACAGTTCGGCTGCATGCACAGGGTCGAGGATCCGGGCGGGCGTTCCCCATCCCGTGCTCGGCCGCTGCTGGAACAGGCCGAGCGAGTCGCGGTCGCCGTGGTCCAGGTTGCGCAGCCCCGACTCCTGCATGGCGGCGGCGAGCGCGATGACGATTCCGCGGTCCGGCACGCCGAGCCGCTGGCCCGTGCGGATGATGAGCCGCGCGTTGGCCGCCATCTCCTCGGTGAGCGGGGTGACAGCCCCGTTCGCGGGCGCAGCAGTCGGGGCGGCCTGCGGCGACGTGGAACGCGAAGGGATGACGAGCGTGCGCCCCGAGTAGATGATCGTGGAGGAGCCCATCCCGTTCGCCGCGAGGATTGCGGCCGTCGTCACCCCGAAGCGGGCCGCGATGGCGGAGACGGTGTCGCCCGCGACGATCGTGTAGGTGGTGGTGGGAGTCGATGCAGCCGGGGCCGGGACGGAGGAGACCGGTGCCACATCGGCCACCGTCTGGATCGGCAACGATGCCGATGCGCCCGGTATCGCGATCGTCTGGCCCGGGTAGATGATGCTCGACCACCCCAGTCCATTGGCGGTGAGCACGGCTTGAGCGGTCACGCCGAAGCGGGCAGCGATCGCCGAGATCGTCTCGCCCGGGACGATCGTGTAGCGTCCGCCCACGCTGACCGCAGGAGTCGGTGCGGCGGGTGCCGCCGTCGACAGCTTGAGCACCTGGCCGGGGAAGATCAGCGATTTCCAACTGAGGCCGTTGAGCGCGAGCACCGAGGCGGTGGGCAGGCCGAAGCGGCTGGCGATCGCCGAGACGCTGTCGCCTGGACGCACGGTGTAGCTGGTGGGTGCTGCAGGGGCCGCGTTGCTCTTCGCGGAGGTCAGCAGGATCTCGCGCAGGGTCTTGGCGAGCTCGCTCTTCTGCTTCACGGGCCGCTTCGGGGCGGCGGATGCGTCGTCGGCGGGCGCGGTGATGTTGAGGGCAACGGTCATCGCCCCGGCGAGGATGACGGGCATCGTGGCCATCACGCCTCGGCGCCAGCGGGCTGCCGCACCGTGCGCTGCGGCATGGGG
>WOYR01000204.1:2166-4186 GCA_011620705.1 Microbacteriaceae bacterium
TGGCCATCACGCCTCGGCGCCAGCGGGCTGCCGCACCGTGCGCTGCGGCATGGGGCGCAGTGCCGGCTGGCACGGCGGTGGCTGGCACGGCGGTGGCTGGCACGGCGGCCTTGTGGCGGCCGGTGCTGGGCACGAGCCCGGAGAACACGGCGCCGGCGGAGCCGTGCTCGAAGATGTCCGTCACCACGCCTCCACTTTTCCCCGCCCCCGGGATGCCGCGGGCCCCCCGAGGGGCTTTCGCACGGTCATTCCCGATCACGCTGTCACAGAAGACGCCCAGAGTCAACCAATGTTGTCAATGGGGTGTGAGTTCATCTGTTCGTAACACGAGCCTCGCCCACCCGGTCTGCATCCGCCGTGGCAGGCTGGGGGCGTGAGCGATACGGGCAACGCGGCGTGGCTGACCATCCCGGAACTCGTCGAGGTGCTCGGCATCCCCCGGAGCCAGGTGCGCAGACTCATCGAGGATCGCGCCTTGCTCGCCACCCGGGTCGACGGGGTGCTCAAGGTGCCCGCCGCCTTCGTGGTCGGGAATGAGCCGCTCGGCGAACTGCGCGGCACGATCGTGGTGCTCGGCGACGCCGGGTTCAGCGATGACGAGGCGATCCACTGGCTGCTGACCGAGGAGGACAGCCTCGGCGTGCGCCCCATCGACGCCCTGCGCGCCGGCCGCAAGGCCGAGGTGCGCCGGGTGGCGCAGGCGCTCGGCTTCTAGCGCGCCGCTGCCAGGACTCTCGGCTCTAGCTCTCCCGCCGGGTGACCGCCTCGGCCAGGGCGCCGAGTTCATCGCGGGCGGAGCGCGCGATCGGCGCTTCGGCCAGAGCGGCGGTCGCCACTGCGACGTTGTGCGCGATGATCCGCTCCACCTGCTCGACAGCACCGCTGTCGCGCACCGCGGTCTGCAGCATCCCGATCTGCTGCTCGTCGAGACCCTCGTCGCCGAGCAGCTCGTCGACGAGACGAGCAGCGGATCCCGGCAGCTTCTGCCGTGCAAGGGTGATGAGCACGGTGCGCTTGCCCTCGCGCAGATCGTCCCCTGAAGGCTTGCCGGTGACGGCCGGATCGCCGAAGACGCCGAGCAGATCGTCGCGCAACTGGAACGCCACCCCCAGCGGCAGCCCGAAGGCGCGCAGCGCCGCCAATTGGGCGAGCGAGCCCTCGGCGAGCGAACCGCCGATCGCGAGCGGTTCCTCGACGCTGTACTTCGCCGACTTGTAGACGATGACGCGGTGGGCGCGGGGGAGCAGCTCCGTCTCGGGGCGCGTTCGCCACGAGGTCTCCTCCAGCATGTCGAGGTACTGCCCGACCGCCACCTCGGTGCGCATCAAGGCGAACTCGCTGCGGGCGGCGGCCGCGGCATCCGGATGGCGCAGCAGCGCCGCGCCGTTCTCGAACAGCTCATCGCTCCAGGCCAGCAGCAGATCGCCGACCAGGAGCGCTGTCGCTTGGCCGTACTGCCGGGCGGACCCCGACCATCCCTGCTCGCCATGGAGCGCTTCGAATCGCTTATGGAGGCTGGGCTGCCCGCGGCGCAGATCGGAGTTGTCCATGATGTCGTCGTGCACGAGCGCTGCTGCGTGGAATATCTCGAGAGCCGAGGCCACCGAGACGATGGCGTCGAGCCCCGCGCCCTCGAGCCCGCCGCCCGCGAGCTCGCCGTCGTCTCCGAGACCGGTGACGGCACGCCAGCCCCAGTAGCAGAACAGCGCGCGGAATCGCTTCCCTCCAGCCAGAAGGCGCCGGGCCGACTGGTCGATGACCTCGAGATCGGGCGAGATCTGGGCGAGAGCGGCTCCGTGTTCGGCGAGGAACCCGTCGAGCCGCGACTGGACGAGATCGACTAAGCGCGTACTCCCAGCCACTCTTCTATGCTATCGGCGCCCCATCGGCCTACACTGACGATGAATCGAACGAGTCGGGGCGACCGGATGCCCCGTCCGTGAGGGAGCCGGAAGAATGCCGCTTTCTGAGCAGGAGCAGCGCCTACTCGACGAGATGGAGCGCAGCCTCTACCACAATG
>WOYR01000038.1 GCA_011620705.1 Microbacteriaceae bacterium
TGATCCGCGACGACTACACCTCGACGCATCACGCGCGGCTCATGCTGTGGAACGACCAGTGGGTGATCCAAGACCTAGACTCGACCAATGGCACGTTCCTGGCGGGGTCGCGCGTGATGCTCCCGACCCCGGTGCCGATCGGCACACCCGTGACCATCGGGACGACCAGCTTCGAGCTCCGGCGGTAACCGGGTGGCACCCACCCCCACGAGCGCGGCCGTCTCCCACGTCGGCAGGATCCGCGCGAACAACCAGGACTCCGGCTACGCCGGCGCCCACCTGTTCCTGGTGGCCGACGGCATGGGCGGGCACGCCGGCGGGGACGTGGCGTCCGCGATCGCGGCCAAGCGCATCGCCGAGGCGGATGCCGAATACCCATCGGCGCGCGACGCCGAGTTCGCGCTGCAGCAGGCCCTGATCGCCGCCAACGCCATGCTCGCCGAGACGGTGTTCGAGCACAGCGAGCTCACCGGCATGGGCACGACGGTCAGCGCCATCCTGCGCGTCGGCCATCAGCTGGCCCTCGCGCACATCGGCGACTCGCGGGTGTACCGCTTCCGGGGCGGCGAACTCACCCAGATCACGGCGGACCACACCTTCGTGCAGCGACTGGTGGACTCCGGGCGCATCACGCCCGAGGAGGCGGCGGTGCATCCGCGTCGCTCGGTGCTGATGCGCGTGCTGGGCGACGTCGACGCCGCACCCGAGATCGACACCGCCATCTTCGACACGAAACCGGGCGATCGATGGATGCTGTGCTCCGACGGCCTGTCGAGTTACGTGGCCGACGAGAAGATTCAGAGCATCCTGGCCACGGTGCGGACCGCACAGGGGGCCGCAGACCGTCTCGTCAAGGAGAGCCTCGACCACGGAGCGCCCGACAACGTGACGGTCGTGCTCGTCGACATCGACGACAGCGGCGGGGCGTCGGGCATCCCGCCGACCTTCGTGGGCTCGGCCGCGATGCCGCTCAGCTACGAGAACGACACCTCGCGGCGCCCGATCCGGCTGCCGACGCTGCTGCTGCATCCGCTCAAGGCGACCCTGCCCGAGGACACCCATTTCGAACCGGAGGGGGAGGGCTACCTCGAGGAGCTCATCGAGGAGGACCGCAGGCGGGCGCGCCGCCGCCGGATCGTATGGCTCGTCGTCCTGGTGCTCGCCGTCGCGGCGATCGCGGGTGCCGTCCTGGCGGGGTACTCGTGGACGCAGTCCCACTACTACGTCGGCGAGAGCGACGGGCGGGTGGCGGTGTACCAGGGCGTGCAGCAGACCATCGGTCCGATCCACCTCTCGAGCGTGTACCAGGCGACGCGCATCGAGGTGTCATCGCTGTCCGCGTACAACCAGCAGAGCGTCGAGGCGACGATCAACGCCGACAGCCTTCGCGACGCCCTCGACATCGTGGACCGACTGTCGACGGCGGCCGGGGGCTGAGCATGACCGCCCAGGTGGCCGAGACCGCGCCGCGGACGACCCTCACGGGGACGATCCGCATCCGGCTGCGCACGCCCGCCCGGCGGCGCAACATCGAGCTGGTGCTGCTGCTCGGCGCGATCGTGCTGTCGGGAGGGGCGCTCGTGCTCGTCGAGTTCGGCGCGCTCGGCCACCTCGGCGGACTGCTGCTCGCCCTCGACGCCGGTCTCGCCGCCCTGGTGCTGGCCGGCCACCTGTGCCTGCGGGTGGTGGCACCCGAAGCCGATCCCTTCGTCTTCCCGATCGCGGTGCTGCTGAACGGCCTGGGGATCGCTGAGATCTCGCGCATCGACATCGCCAAGGGGCTCACCGGCTGGGATGCGGCCGGCGTCCGCCAGATCGCCTGGACGGCGATCGCGATCGTCGTCGCCTTCGCCGTGCTGCTGCTCATCCGCAACCACCGGGTGCTGCAGCGCTACCGCTACATCGCGATGCTGGTCGCGATCGTGCTCCTGCTGCTCCCGGCGCTTCCCGGCATCGGGCGCACCATCTCCGGGGCGCGGGTCTGGATCGGCATCGGCCCGTTCTCGTTCCAGCCCGGCGAGCTCGCCAAGATCGCGCTCGCGGTCTTCTTCGCCGGCTATCTCGTCACGGCGCGCGATTCGCTCTCGATGGTCGGCCGCACCTTTCTCGGGATGCGCTTCCCCCGGGTCCGCGATCTGGGTCCGATCCTCGTCATCTGGGTGCTGGCGATGGCGGTCATCGTGTTCCAGCACGATCTCGGAACGGCGCTGCTCTACTTCGGCCTCTTCCTGGTGATGATCTACATCGCCACCGGGCGGGCCAGCTGGGTCATCATCGGCCTGGTGCTGTTCGCGGGCGGCGCCTTCGTGGCCGGCCGCTCGCTCGGCTACGTCGCCGGCCGCTTCGACTCCTGGCTCGCCCCCTTCGATCCGGCCGTCTACGACAAGGCGGGCGGCAGCTACCAGCTGGTGCAGGGCCTGTTCGGCCTCGCCGACGGCGGGCTCGTCGGCACGGGGCTGGGGCAGGGGAGCCCCGATATCGTCCCGCTGGCGGAGAGCGACTACATCATCGCGAGCCTCGGCGAGGAACTCGGCCTGATCGGCCTGTTCGCGATCCTCTGCCTCTACCTGCTCTTCGTGTCCCGCGGATTCCGGATCGGCCTCGCCGGTCAGGACGACTTCGGCCGACTGCTCGGGGTCGGCCTCTCCTTCGTGGTGGCGCTGCAGGTGTTCATCGTGATCGGCGGGGTGACCCGCGTCATCCCGCTCACCGGGCTCACCACCCCCTTCCTCGCGGCCGGCGGCTCATCACTGGTGGCGAACTGGATCATCGTGGCGCTGCTGCTGCGCCTCTCGGACTCGGTGCGCAGCCAGCCGCAGTGGGTCATCGACGCGTCGCCGACCCCGGTGCCCGGTCCTGCGGGGGCGGGAGGCGCCGCATGAACAAGCAGCTCAGACGCCTCAGCATCGTCGTGCTCCTGATGTTCCTCGCCCTGTTCGGATCGACGACGGTCATCCAGGTGTTCCAGCAGGACAACCTCAAGGCGGACGGGCGGAATGTTCGCACCCTGTACGCCAGCTTCTCGGCCGAGCGCGGCCCGATCCTGGTGGCAGGCCAGCCGATCGCCCAATCGGTGCCGACGGGTGACGAGTACAAGTACCAGCGCCAGTACACGAACGGGCCGCTCTATTCGGCCGTGACCGGATACTTCACCCTCAACCAGGGGAACACCGGCCTGGAGGGCGCACTGAACGACTACCTCAGCGGGACGGCGAACCAGCAGTTCCTCGACCAGTTGAACGCGATCCTCACCGGGCAGAATCCGAAAGGCGCGGCGATCGAGACCACGATCGACCCGAAAGTGCAGCAGGCCGCCTGGGACGCGCTCGGGAATCTGCAGGGCGCGGTCGTGGCGCTCGACCCGAAGACGGGCGCCATCCTGGCCATGGTGTCGAAGCCCGCCTTCGACCCGAATGTGCTCGCGGTGCACAACAGCTCGCAGGTCATCGCCGGCTACCGGCAACTGCTGGCGGACGCCGGCGACCCGCTCATCAATCGCGCGATCTCCGGCAGCCTCAACCCGCCTGGGTCGACCTTCAAGTTGGTGGTCGCCTCGGCCGCGCTGGCCAACGGGTACACCCCGGACAGCGAGTTCCCGAACCCGCCGCAGTTGCAGCTGACCGGCACCAGCACCTTCATCTCCAACTCGGAGGGCGGCAGCTGCGGGGGCGGCGCCACCGCGTCGATCGCGACGGCGCTGCGCCTCAGCTGCAACATCCCCTTCGCCCAGCTGGGGCAGGCGCTCGGCTACGACGCCGTCGCGGCGCAGGCCAAGGCGTTCGGCTTCGGGGACGACAACCTCGCCATCCCGATGAAGGTCACCCCCAGCGTCTACCCCCAGACCACCGACGACGCCCAGCAGGAGCTGTCGTCGTTCGGCCAGGGCAACGACCGGGTGACCCCGCTGCAGATGGCGATGGTGTCGTCGGCGATCGCGAACGGAGGGACGCTGATGACCCCGACCCTGATCGACAGCATCACGGCCCCCGACCTCTCCGTGCTGCGGAAGCTGCAGCCCACCGTGTACGGCCGGCCGGTGAGCGGCGACATCGCCGCCACCATGACCGGCCTGATGATCAACAACGTCGCCAACGGCGCAGCCAGTAATGCAAGAATCAATGGTGTCGAGGTCGCGGGCAAGACGGGCACAGCCCAGAACGGT